>NZ_GL987988.1:30555-70064 GCF_000158195.2 Fusobacterium mortiferum ATCC 9817 | reverse complement strand
AAGAACTTAAATTTATTATCTCTAAAATAAAAAAATATAAATTACAATATACTAAAACTACATTTTATCAACTAGAAATCTGGAAAACATTTGGAATAAATCCTTTCTATTGTTTTAATTGTAAAATTAAAATGAAAGTAAGAAGAATTTCATATTTTAATATATCAAAAGGCTCCATTTGTTGGAAAGAATATTGTTGGTAGCGCTGATTAAAATCAGCTTTTTTGTATTACAAAAATATTTATTTTTTCTTATTTTATTAAACTTCTAATAGAAATATTAACTAATTCCTTATTTTTCTCTTAAAAAGTCAAATTATAATTTCCTTATATATAAAAAAACTACACCCTCCATCTTAGATGTCTAAGATTTTGGGTGCAGTACATTACAACTAGCCTCTTTTTATTTTTAATAAAGATATGGTAAAATCAAACTCCATAGAGATATAGATATAACTGACATCACTGTACTAAATACTACTACCTTACTAGCAAAAATATAATCCCCATCAAACTTAGCCGCAAGTATTGCAGTAGTACTTCCCGCTGGCATACCACTCAATAAAACAACTACCCCTGTTCCCATATAATCTAAACCAAAGAGATAACAAATTGTTACAGCTCCAAGTGGAATTAAGAATAATCTAATAATTGTATATTTTACTAATAACCATGAGAAAATTGATTTTACATCATCTATCTCCCCTAACATAGTTCCTATTAATATCATAGAAATGCTTAAAGTACAATTTCCTACACTTTTTATAGTATATTCTATTGGAGCTGGGAATTTTATTGGAGATAACATATATAAAATTCCTATATATACAGCTATTATACATGGATGAAGTGCAACTCTTTTAAATACTTTCATTAGACTTTCAGCTTTAGTAAAACAAGATATTCCAGACGACCACATCACTATTCTTTGTGGAACCATAGCTATTGATGCATACATTACTCCCTCGGCTCCATATATACTCTCTACTATTGGTAATCCTAAAAAAGCTGCATTAGAACAGATAGTTGCATACTGTAATACTTTTCTCTTTCTTTCTTCAACGTTATTATACATTACTCTACTAAAAAGCATACAAATTCCTTGAGTTAAACATGCAAATAATAGAACTAATATAAATTTAATAAAAACTTCTAATGTAAATTTCATATTAAAAGAACTTATAATATTTGCTGGTAAAAATATATAAATTAATAAATCAGTTAAAACCCCTTTATTTTCTGGTTTTATTATTCCTTTTTTGCTGGCAATAGTCCCTATTGCTATTAATATAAATAAAATACATTGTAGGTTTAAAATTCTACTGATATCCACTAATTCCCTCCATTTGATAAAATATATAAAAGGTATGGTAAAATTACCATACCTTTTTTGTATACTTATATAATAAAATAAAATGCTTAAAAAATCAATATTTGTTTTAAATTTTAAAGTTTTATATATGAAATTTATTTCTCTCTAAATATATCAACTATTACCTTTTCTGTTTCTATCATACCTGGAGAAGCTATTCTTCCCATATTCATCATAGTTTTTTCTGGAGTATTTCCATTTATTCCATGTACATTAAAAATATATGTATTATTCATAGCCATCTCCACAGCTCTAAAAGCTGCATCTACTGCTACTATCCCCTTCATAGTACACCCTTGATTTCCTCCGTCACAAATCATACCTGTTATTCCAGCAGACATATTATTGATAATATTTGTAATCTCTTCTGCTCCTGCTCCTCTTAAATATCCTATACCACAAGCTACTCCTGTCCCACCAGCTATTCCACAACCACAAAACGCTGATAATCTTCCAGAATACTCTTTTATATATGTACAAATAAGATAACTTAACATAGTAGCTCTAATTAACTTTTCATCACTTATTTTATTGGCTCTACATTCTGCTAATAGTGGTAGTGTTGTTATTATTCCATGAGCTCCAGAACCTGTAATGCTCATAGCAGGTTTATTTAGTCCTAATACTCTAGCTTCAATAGCTCCATTACAAAGAAGTTGAGCTGTATTTAGTGAATTATCAGAAAAAATCTTCTCTCCATTCATCTTCCATAGTTGTTTTACAAATGTAGTTTTTTTATTATTTAATCCCTCTTGGAATAATATCATATTCATATCATGAGCTTTCATTACAAACTCTATCTCAGATATATCCACATTATCTATATACTTTAAAATATCTTTTACACTATATCTATGTAAAACTATTTCCTCTTTATTTTCCTCTTTTTTTTCTAATTCCTTTGAAAATATAGTTTCTCCATTTACAATTATCTCAACAATATTAGTATGTGTTCCTTCTATTCTTACAATAGAGTTTTCTTTTTGAGTAATTATTTCCACCTCTATAAAGATATCTGAGCTAATTCTATTTAACTCTACCTTTATCTTTCCTTCATCTATTAATTTTTGAGCTTTTTTATTATCCTCTTTAGTAACATCTTCTAAAGATTCTAACCCTCTATCTGCTTTCCCAGCTACTACTCCTAAAGCTGCTGCAAATAGATTTCCTACCTCATCAGAATTAGGTATCCCACAAGTAAAGGCATTTTTATATATTCCTGAATTTAGTCTTACTTTTACTTTTTCTATCTCTTCTGTTATATAGCTCTTAGCCTTTGCCACAGCAAAAGCAATAGCTCCAGGTTCTGTAACACCTAATGCTGGTTTCATATCCTCTTTTATTATCTCTGTTAAAATATGCATAATCCCCTCCTAATAGAAATGGATAGCTCAAAAATATCTTTCAAGCTATCCATACTATTATACACTATATTTTTGATTTATCTCTAAATATTTTAGTCATTTCCTAAATTTCTTTTTATCCAATCCTTTCCTTCTACTGCTCTTGTTACTAACATTGATGCCATAGTATCTCCACTAGCATTTATCATTGTTGCAAATGGGTCAACAAGATATCCTATTGTAGCTATAATTGGGAAAGCTTCTGCTGGGAACCCATACATAGTTACTATTAACATCTCTCCTATAAGTCCTCCACCAGGTACTCCAGACATAACTACTCCACCTACTACTGATAGAGCTAATGCACTTAGATATGTTCCTATTCCTTCAAATGGTATTTGGAAAATTCCAAATAGGAAAGAGATTTTTAATATTGTACTTAAAACTGTTCCATCCATATGAGCTGTTGCTCCTATCGGTAGAACTATCTCTCTAATATCCTTAGGTACTCCTATTTTTTTACAAGCTTCTAAATTTACTGGTAGTGTAGCTATACTACTTTGAGTGGCTACTGCTGTAATAGCTGGCGAGATAACATGTTTTAATGCTCTTATCCCCTCTTTTCCTGCTGCTATATATCCATATACTGGGAAAGCTGTGAACATATATACTAAACATAATGGATAATATACTGCTATCGCTCTAGCATATGAACCCAATAACTCTTTTCCATGTTCTCCTACTAAAGCTGCAAAGTATGCTCCTAATCCTATTGGTGCATAATACATTAACAATCCTATCATTTTTAAGAAAACTTCTGATAACGCTTCTAGTCCTTGAGCTATTGCTCTTCCCTTTTCTCCTATCATATTTACACAGATACCAAATACTATTGAGAAGATAATAAGTGGTAACATATTTTTTCTAGATATTAACTCTGGAAAGTCTGTAACTGTAATAGCTTTAACTATTTGGTCTCCAGTTTGGAAAGGTTTCAATGCTTCGGCAGCTGGCATCTCTAAAGCTACTCCTGCTGCAGGTGGAAATATTTTTACAACTACAAACACATAGAAAAATGCCACTACTCCTGTTCCAACGAAAATTAAAAATAGATTTTTCATAATTTTTCCTAATCTATTCATATCATTCATTCCAGCTATCGAGCTGCTGATAGTTATAAATACTAATGGCACAACTATCATAAACATACCATTTATAAATAAATCTCCAAGTGGTTTTAATTTTACAGCAGCTTCTCCAAAATGTATTCCTATTAGACTTCCTATTAAGATTGCTCCTATTAATAAAATAGAAAACTTATAAGCTTCCCATATACTTTGTTTTTTCTCTGACATAATCTCCTCCTCGAAAATATAGCTACCCAGTGTAAATTATAGTTTTAAACTGAGTAGCCTCTTCTCTTATCCTAATCTATTTAAAATCTCATTTACATCAAATGTTTTTGTTCCATCTTCTAATACTAAAAGAGGTATTCCTATTCCACCATTTTTTCTAACTTCTTCATACATAGCTTCAGTTTCTCTATATTGAAGATATTTTTTTAATGCTGATAAATCTTCAGATAAGTTAAAAAACTCTACCTCTATATTTTTTTCCTTTAATATTGCTAATGCATTTCTAGTATCCTCACATAGATGACTTCCTACAACTGTTACTTTCATCTTTTCCTCCCTTTTTCCTTCTAAATTTAATTTACTTACTTGCTAAGTATATAAGCAATTTTTATGCCGAAAAATATATTTTTTTCTTTATAATTTTTGTTCTCATATTATAATATATTCAACTTTTTCCAAACATTTATAAAAATAAAATAGGTAAAATAGTTTACCTATTTTACCTATTTACTCCTCTTTTAATAATTTTCTATAAGTTGATTCTATTCCAATAGCTCCCAATGGTGCAGTTACTAATACACTTAATATAGCTATTGCCTGCATTATCTCTCCACCTACAACTCCCATTTGCAATGGTATTCCAGCTTTAGCAGATTGAACTGTTGCCTTTGGCAGATAAGCTACCACACAAAATAATCTTTCCCTATAATTTAAATTTGTTCCTACTAGAGATATTAATACTCCAATTGACCTAATAGAAAGTGAGTAAGCTAAAATTGTTACTCCTATAAAGAAATATCCCCCTACTAATCTTGGATTTATTGCCATTCCTACAAAAGTAAAAAGATAAATTTTTCCATACTTCCAGATACTGTTCATTCCTTGATGTATCTCTCTATATCTCTCTCCTTGATAGTAACGAATAAAGAAACCAAAAGACATTATAGTTAAAAGTGAATTGTATAGAGCAAAATGGAATCTATTTTCTATAAATCTCAATACCAAACATATAGCAAAGGTAGTTATCAATCTATAGTTGATATTCTTTATTTTTAGGAAACTTCTATTTCCTATATATCCCATTCCCCAACCTATAAATACACTAGCTATAATAGAGATAGGAACCATTATTAACTGCGTCTTTATATCAGAATTTCCTCCATCTATTCTTTGAAAATATATTGCTAAAAAAGAGGTAAATAGAGTAATTGCTATTGAGTCATCTGCTGATGCACCTACTAACAAAAGTTGTGGAATTGATTTTTTTTGTCCCACTCTATTTTCTATTAAATTTACCATTGCAGGAACTAATACTGCTGGACTAACTGCTGCTATTATAAATCCTAAGATAGCTCCTTGTACAAAGGTAAAATCTAAAAATATTGTAGATAGATAGGCTATAGCAAATCCCTCTAAAGATGCTGGAATAATACTTAAACATATTGCTGGTCTACCTATTTTTTTCATCTGGTCAGCTCCTATTCCTAATCCTCCTATAAAAAGAACTGTTACTAGAGCAATATCTTTTAAAGTTGGAGCTATATTTAAAGCTAAACTAGGAACCTTGTTAACTCCATATGGTCCTATTAATAACCCAGCTACCATCATTCCTATAAGAGATGGAAGTTTTATCTTCTCAAATATCTTTCCTACAAAGTTTGAATAAAAAGCTAAAAAAATTAAAAATAGTAGTGTTAAAATATACTGCATAATTACCTCCTGAAAATAAAAAGACTCCTACCCTTAAAGAGTAGGAGTCATTAGCTTTCGCACTTAAAGGCGAACTCCATCGCCTATTATTTAATTTACGCCTTATTATATCATAATTTTTTAAAAAAATAAATAGTTTAATCTAATTTTTCTAAAAACTCTCTTCCTTTATTTGATATCTTATTCCCACGACGCCCTTTATATACCTCTATAAATCCTAAATCTTCTAATTTTTTTAGCATCCCTCTAATCTCTTGTTCTGTGAGAAAAATTTCTTGCTGCTTACACACCTCTAGTAATTTTTGTCTTCCACTACTCTCTCCTCTATTGCAACACTCATCTATTTTTCTCAGTAAAAATATATACTCTTCATATCTTTTTCCAAATATCTCTTTACAATACTCCTCTCTTCCTTGCTCCCTCTCCATTCTATCTCTATTTTTTTCCTCTTCATAGTACTCTCTTATAGCAAGAGGCATATCTTCAAATTCTATTATTTTTTCCTCCGTAAATCCTAAAAACTCTATATAATTTTTTAACTCCCTTATATTTCCTTCCCAATTATACATCTCAAAGGCTTTTTTAGCTTTAGAAGAAAATCTAAAGTCAGCTCCACTACTTCTCATAAATTTTTCAGTTAAAAGGTATAAGTCATCTTTTCTCTCTCTAAGAGGTGGAACAATAAGAGGAAATGCACTCATTCTATAGTATAAATCTTTTCTAAATTTTCCCTCTTTTACTAAATCTCTTAATTCCTCATTAGTAGTAGCTATTATTCTTACATCTACATTTATTACCTTATCTCCACCTATTCTCATCAACTCTTTCTCTTGAATTACACGAAGAAGTTTTACTTGTAAAGCTGGACTCATTCCCTCTAACTCATCTAAAAAGAGAGTTCCCATATGAGCAAATTCAAAAAGTCCAATCTTTCCTCCCTTTTTAGCCCCTGTAAAAGCTCCCTCTTCATATCCAAACAGTTCACTCTCAAGTAGGGTTTCTGGAATAGCTGCACAGTTTACTACTATAAATGGATAATCTTTTCTATGAGAATAATTGTGAATAGCATGAGCAAATAACTCTTTTCCTGTTCCACTCTCTCCTGTTATCAGAATATCTGAATCTATTCTTGCCATTTTTTGAGCTAAAGCCTTTAGTTTTAGCATAGAGTGATTTTCTCCTATAATATCATCAAAAGTATATTTTGCTTTATGTCCCTTATTTAAAAGTTGTCTTCTCAACTCATTTTGCTTTTTCTCTTCCTCTTTAAATTCTTGGAATATTGCAAAAGCTCCCATATAATGTTCTGCTTTTATTATAGGTATAACTGAAAGATTTATATACTCTTCTCCTATTTTTACTAACCTATTTTTAATTTCTTCTTTCTTCTCTTTTACCTCTCTAAATGGAATGTTAGGTAGTAACTCCTCTGCATTGTTTCCTAATACAGCTCCACTTCTTTTATTTAATATTTTCTCTGCTCCTTCATTACAAGAACATAAGAAGTTATCTTTATCCACTCCTAAAATAGCAATATTAGTTGTCTTCATCAAAAGTGAAAACTGACTCTCTGCTTGTGTTGCCTTTTCTACTATTTTACTTAAGCTATAATCATTAGTAGCTACTGTATCTAAATACTCTCTTATTTTTTTATAATACAATATATGTTCAAACTCAAGTTTTAAAGCTATCTCTATTATTGTATTAGCATCTAATATTCTATGTCCTATATCTATGATTTTTCTATCTAGTACCTCTTTTGGCAATAGCTGAGTTTCTGCTGGAGTCATTACTATATCTCCCTCTGGAAATATCTCCATCTTTGGATAAGCTGGAATAAACTCTATATTATTTACCCCTAAGTGATACATCATTGAGATTATTTCAATACACATCTTAAAGCTTACATTAAAAAATATAACCTTTGTACCATAAGAAAAACTTTTTAAAAATTTTAACATCTCCTTTGATACAGTTAAATCTGCTATTACTATATTGTTATTTTTTAAAAACTCTTCATCTAAAAATTCATAGGCACTACTTGAAAGAAGATATAAATCTGCCTTTGTTAGATTATTTATACTTCCATCTTCAATACTATATATTTCACTTTGTGCTAATCCTTCAAATATTAAATCTACTTGCTCTTTCATAGCACTTCTTATCTCTTTAGCATTTGTTATAATAGCAATCTGTTTTTTCATACTTATTCCTCTTAATTTTTTCTTTAAATTATACCATATTTTATAAGAAAATCTTTAAAGAAAAAAGAGGACAATTATTTTAAAAATAATCATCCTCTTCAAAATTATAATCTATAAAAAATTAATAAACTTTATTGTATAATTTTTCAATATCTTCTAAAGTTACATCTTTAGGATTTCCACCTGTACATACATCAGCTAATGCATCTTTTGATAATTTTGGAAGTCCCTCTTCTGGAATATTTATCTCTCTTAAAGTTTGAGGAATTCCTACATCAATAGCAAGTTTTCTTACCGAATCTACAGCTGCTTGTGCTGCTTCCTCTTTACTCATTCCAGTTGTATCTACACCCATAGCTTTTGCTATATCTCCATATTTTTCTATACATGCAGACATATTAAATTCCATTACTGTTGGTAGAAGTAGTGCATTTGCTACTCCATGAGGAATATCATATACAGCTCCTAGTGGATGTGCCATAGAGTGAACTATTCCAAGTCCTACATTTGAGAATCCCATTCCTGCCACATATTGAGCTATACTCATTCCTTCCATATCCTCTAAATTTTTATTAGCTACCGCTCCTCTTAAATGCTTAGCTATTAATTCAATAGCTTTTATCTCAAACATATCTGAAATTATATGAGCTCCCTTTGTAATATATCCCTCTATTGCATGAGTTAAAGCGTCCATTCCTGTTGCTGCTATTGTTCTATTTGGCATTGTAAGCATAAGTTCAGCATCTACTATTGCTACTAATGGTATATCCTTAGGGTCTACACAAACTATTTTTCTATTTTCATCTTCTAGAGTTATTACGTAGTTGATTGTTACTTCTGCTGCAGTTCCACAAGTAGTTGGCAATGCAATTATTGGCACACATTTAGTATGAGTTGGAGCTACTCCTTCTAATGATTTTATATCTTCAAACTCTGGGTTATTTTTTGTAATAGCCACTGCCTTAGCTGTATCTATTACAGAACCTCCTCCCACTGCTACTATAAAATCTGCTCCTGCTTTATTAAATGCTACTAATCCCTCTTTACAGTTTTTTACTGTTGGATTTTGTTTTATATCTACATATACATCATAAGGTATATTTGCATCATCTAAAACTTTTTTTACTTTATCTAATACTCCACAACTCTCAAGTATTTTATCACTTACTAATAGAGCTTTTTTATATCCTCTAGCTTTTACCTCTGTTGCTAGATTTTCTCTACTCCCTATTCCAAAATAACTTGTTTCATTAAGTATGTATCTTGCTATTGCCATATCTTTTCCTCCTAATATTTTTAAGAAATTTTCCCTCTAATTTAAATATAATACTTTATTTTATTTTTTTCAAGTCCCCTTTCAATATTTTTATAGAAAAAAGTAGTGGAATAACTCCACTACTTCTTTTTTTGTTATATTTACTTTAAGTTTCTTATGGCCTTCTCTATTTTTTCCATTGCTTCCTCTACCATATATCTAGGACAAGCAACATTCATTCTAAAAAATCCTTTTCCATTCTCTCCAAATGTAGCTCCATCATTCATAGCTACTTTAGCTTCATTGATTAGGAAATCTTGTATCTTATCTTGAGGAATACCCACACCATTAAAGTCTAACCACATAAGGTAAGTTCCCTCTGGCTTAGCTGTTTTTATCATAGGTAGTTTTTCATTTATAAAATCTATAACATATTGCATATTTCCATCTATATGCTCAATAAGTTGCTCTAACCAATTTTCACACTTTTCATAAGCTGCTTCAAAAGCTACTAAACTAAATGGGTTATTTCTTTTTACATCCATTTTACCTAAAATATCATCAAACTCTTTTCTCTCTTCTGCTCTTGGGAAAGTTGCAAAAGAAGCTTGAAGTCCAGCTAAGTTAAATGATTTTGTTGGAGAAAATAGTGTTATAGTTATATCTTCTATCTCTTTACTTAATGAAGCCATAGGAATATGTTTATGTCCAGGCATAATTAAATCTCTCCAAATCTCATCAGCAAGTATTCTTACATTGTATTTTCTACAAAGTTCTCCCATTTTTTCTAACTCATCTTTTTTCCATACTCTTCCAACAGGGTTGTGTGGATTACATAAGATAAATAGAGTTACATCTTCACAAGAAAGTTTTTTCTCTAAATCTTCAAAGTCTACTGTATAGTATCCATTTTCATCTTTTACAAGATTATTCTCTACCAAAGTTCTTCCATTATCCTTTACTGATGAAGCAAATGGTGGATATACAGGAGATTGTATTAAAATCTTGTCAGTTTCCTTTGTCAACATTTTTACAAGTATAGACATACTTGGAACAACACCTGGACTATGAATTAATGTAGCTGGAGATATCTCATAACCAAATCTTTTCTTCAGCCAATTTGCTGCACTCTCATAATATGAATCTGGTCTATATACATATCCAAATATCTCTTGTTCTAATTTATTTCTCATAGCTTCAAGTATCTCTGGAGCTGTTTTTATATCCATATCAGCTACCCACATTGGAGTTAAGTCATTTCTTCCAAATTTCATTCCCATTTCTGCCCATTTAGCTGAATGGTTTTCACTTCTATCTATTCTTTCATTAAAGTTATACTTCATTTCTCCTCCTAAAACTATCTAATCTTTTACTATAAATATAGCAACTTCTATGCCATTAGTATAATTTTAACTTTATATTAAAATTATACATTTTTTTCTCTTCTAAAGCTAATAATTTTTCTCAATAGGGTAATTAGGTTTTTTACTCTCCTATTAATTCTTTTTCATATTTGCCTTTAAATCTCCTATAACTTTTCTTACAACTAGTAGTCCAACTATAAAAGTACAGATATCAGCAAACGGTTGACAATATTGTAATCCTCTTATTCCAAAAATATTTGGTAAAATAAATAGTGCTGGAATTAAAAATATTCCCTGTCTTCCCATTGCTACAAGAGTAGCCCAAAATCCATATCCAATAGATTGAGTAAGCATATTAGCCATAACAATAGAAGCTTGAATTGGTAAAGTCAAACATTGGTAACGAAGAGCAACTGTTCCTATCTCTATTACTTCTAAATCCTCTTTTCTAAAAAGAGCAATTATCTCTGGAGCAAATATAAAGCATATTATTCCTAATATACTTAATAATACAACCCCCACCTTTAGGCAAAAATGATAAGCTTCTAATACTCTATCATATTTTTTAGCTCCATAGTTAAATCCACAAACAGGCTGGAATCCTTGTCCAAATCCTAAAAGAGATGAATTTATAAACATCATTATTCTCACTGTAATTGACATTGCTGCTATTGCTGCATCTCCAAATGGACTAGCACAAACATTCAGTGCTACTGCTGCCATACTTGCCAACCCTTGACGTGATAATGTTGGAAGTCCAGCTTTTAAAATCTCTTTATATACCCATAATTTAAAAGTAAATTTACTCAACTTTATAGTAACATTCTTTTTATTTCTTTGACTCATAAATAGCAAAATACTAAAACTTACAAATTGACTAAAAATTGTAGCAATAGCCGCCCCAGATATTCCCATATTAAATTTAAATATAAGGATTGGATCAAGTATCATATTCAGTATTCCACCTGTTGCAAGTCCTAACATAGAGTAAAAAGCATTTCCTTGAGACCTATGCAAATTATTAAGAACAAAGGCACAACACATATATGGAGTAGCTATCAATATATATTTTGCATAATCCTTAGCATAGGGAGCTATTGTTGGAGTAGCTCCTAACATATTTACAAATTCATCTAAGAATAGTAATCCTAAAATGGCAAGTATTGCTCCTAAAGTCATAGCTGTAAAAAAAGCTGTAGCTGCTGCCCTATGTGCACCATCACTATCTTGTCTTCCCAAACTTCTAGAAACATAATTTCCACTTCCCATCCCTAATGTAAAACCTATAGCTTGAATCATTGCCATAAGTGAAAAATTTATTCCTACTGCTGCTGAAGCTGATGTTCCTATTTGACTTACAAAAAAAGTATCTGCCATATTATAGATAGATGTTACTAACATCGTTATAATTGTAGGAATTGCTAGTCTTGGAATTAATCTGGAAATCTTAGTTTCCGTCATACGAATATACATTTCATTACTACTCATTCTCTTACTTTTATCTCCTCACTTTTATATTTTTTTATATTATAACATAATTTTTAAATCTTTCTTTAAATAAAAAGAAAAAAGAGAAGTTTTACCTTCTCTCTTTTAATAAAATTCATATATTTTATTTTTCCATTTCTTTTAAAACATAATATAAACGTTTAAATTTTTGATATTTTTTCATAAAAATGTTTATTTTCGGAATTTGGATATTTCGTATCAATAACTTGGATTAACTTCTCACAAGCTTCATTTACAGAATGAAAACACCTATCTCCTACAGCTGCTAAAATTGCAGCTCCAAAAGCAGGTCCCTCGGTAGAATTAATAGTCTCTACTTTCAAATTAAATATATCAGCTATCATTTGTTTCCAAAGATTACTTTTGGCTCCACCACCACTAACTCTTATAGTATCCGTACAAACTCCTGTACCTTTAATTAATTCTAAAGAATCTCTTAGTCCAAAAGTTATTCCTTCTAAAACACTTCTTGTCATATCTGATCTTTCATGTTGAATATTTAATCCAATAAAAGCTCCTCTTGCATCAGGATCATTATGAGGTGTTCTTTCACCAGTTAGATATGATAAAAATAGTAATTTTTCATCAAATTTACTATTCTTAGCTTCTTCCTCTACAAAGTATGTATAATCTTTGCTCTTATTTACTCCTTCTATCCACCATTTTAATGCTCCAGCTGCAGAGAGCATAACCCCCATTTGATGATATCCACCATTAGCATGACAAAACGAATGTAATCTAGCCTCACTTTCTGCTCTGTAAGAAGAGCTATTTGCAAAAACAACTCCAGATGTTCCCAAAGCCACTGATAAAACTCCGTCTTTTACAACTCCTACAGCACCTGTAGCTTGGTCTCCTCCACCTGCTATTATTTTAACCTCTTCATTAAATCCATATTTTTGTGCTATATTTTTTTTATCTTTCCTATACATTCATAAGATTCAAACAATTTAGGAAGTTGCTTCTCAGTAATCCCCAACTCTTCTAATATCTCTTGACACCATTTTCTATTTTTTACATCTAAAAGAAGTGTTCCTGAAGCATCTGAAACATCAGTAGAGTAAACACCACTAAGTTTAAAAGCTAAATAATCTTTCGGTAACATAATTTTATTAATCTTTTTAAAATTTTCTGATTCATTATTTTTTAACCATAAAATTTTAGGAGCAGTAAATCCTGTTATAGCTATATTTCCTGTTAAATCTATTAATTTTGACCCAAATTTTCTATTTAAAAACTTACACTCTTCTACTGTTCTTTGATCACACCATAATAAAGCTGGTCTAATAACTTTATCTTCATCATCTAAAAAAACTGATCCATGCATTTGTCCACTAAAACTAATTGCTCTCACTAGTGATAATTCTTCTGAAGTAAATTCTAAAAAAGCTTCAAAAGTTTTTTCTACCCAATCATCTGGATTTTGTTCTATCCAATTTTCTTTAGGAAATAAAAGTGGATATTCTTTAGAAACAGTTTTTAAAACTTTCCCTTCTGGGTTCATCAATAATAACTTTACTGCTGATGTTCCTAAATCAATTCCTATATACATAAGCCTACCTCATTGATTATTCATAAATATATCTATTTAAAATATTTTCTAACATCTCTTGTCTTCCAGAAGAATTTTTCTTAACTCCATTTGTTAAAGCATATTTTGAAAGTTCTTCAAATCCCACTTCTCCATTAACAATTTGTTTTCCTATACCAGTTGTATATGAACTATATCTTTCAACTTTAATTTTCTCAAAAGTTCCATCTTCAATTAATTTCGCTGCAACTTTTAATCCTTTAGCAAAAGTATCCATTCCTGAAATATACGCATAGAATAGATCTTTTGGTTCGAAAGAACCTCTTCTTACTTTAGCATCAAAATTTAATCCTCCTTCTTTAAATCCACCAGCTAAAAGTGTTTCATACATAGCTAAAACTGCATCATATACATTTGTTGGAAATTGGTCTGTATCCCATCCTAATAACATATCTCCTTGGTTAGCATCTATACTTCCAAATACACCATTAATTCTTGCTGTACACAATTCATGTTGGAAAGTATGTCCAGCTAATGTAGCATGATTTGCTTCTATATTCATTTTAAAATACTTATCTAAATTATATTTTCTTAAGAATTCAAGTACTGTTGTAGTATCAAAATCATATTGATGTTTTGTTGGTTCTTTTGGTTTTGGTTCTATAAAGAACTGCCCTTCAAATCCTATTTTTTTAGCATAATCTACTGCCATTTGTAAAAATCTTGCAAGATTATCTAACTCTAATCCTATGTCTGTATTTAATAGTGTTTCATATCCTTCTCTTCCACCCCAAAATACATAACCTGTTCCATTTAATCTTTTAGTAATTTCTAAAGCTTTTTTAGTTTGAGCTGCTGCATAAGCAAATACATCTGCATTACAACTTGTTGCAGCTCCATGCATGAATCTTGGATGACTAAACATATTTGATGTTCCCCAAAGTAATTTTATTCCTGTTCTTTTCATCTCTTCTTCTATTAAATCAACGATCTCATCTAAGTTTCTATGGTACTCTTCTAATGTTTCAGCCTCTGGAGCTATATCTTTATCATGAAAACAGAAATATTCAAGTCCTAATTTTTCCATAAATTCAAAACCAGCTTTTACTCTAGCTTTTGCTTTTTCCATTGGAGTATACTCATTCCACTCTCTATCCATAGTTGCATTTCCAAATGGATCTGTTCCCTCTCCTGTTAATGTATGCCAATATGACATTGCAAATTTAAGGTGATCTTTCATCTTTTTTCCTAATATTACTTCTTCAGGATTATAATGAGCAAATGCTAATAAATTATTTGTTTTTACACCTTCATATTTTACTTTATCAATTCCTTTAAAAAATTCCATATAAACCCTCCTTTTAAAAATTTGACTTTTATATAAAAAAGTTATATCATTAAAAAATGATATAAATAATTGAGGTGAATTAATGTACCAATTAGAACAAAAAAAAGGAATGATTTAGATTTTTTAAATTTTATATATAAAAATAAAAATTTTACAATTTCTCAAGCAAGTAAAGGATTAAATTTAACTTATCCAACCTCTAAAAGATTAGTAGAAGATTTTTTAAAAGAGGGAATAATTTTACAATCTGATGAAATTATGCATACACCTGGACGCTCTTCAGTATCATTTCTTGTAAATACTGATAAGTTCTACTCAATCGGAATCCAGATCGAGTTAAAAAAAATTAGCTTTATTCTAATTGATCTTCTTGGAAGAATAAAAAAAGAAAGGACAATTCTTAATTTAGAATATAATAATAATACTTTTTCTCAAATCTTATCCTCTCTTTTCAATGAATTTTTTAATGAAATTGATAAAGAGATTAAAGATAAAATTTTGGGAATTAGAATCTCTTTTCCAGGAATTGTAGATAGAAAAAAATTAAAAATTTTAGATGGAATAAACTTAAATTTAAAAAATATAGATTTAAATGATATATTTAAAAAATATGATTTAAATGTTTATTTAGAAAATGATGCTAATGCTTGTATTTATAGCGAAAAAATTCTTGGAAAAGCTCAAAAGGATGAAAATTTTGTTGTTATTTCTATTGGAAGTGGAATAGGAGCTGGAGTATATATTAATTCTCACTTACATCATGGAAATAATAATTTATGCGGAGAGTTTGGACATATCTCCATTGATTATTCTGGAAAAAAATGTAATTGTGGAAATAGAGGATGTTGGGAATTATATGTTTCTGAAATTGCAACAGAAGAGGAGCTTAATAGGGTTAGTACTAAAGAACTTTCTTTTATTTTTGATAAAGAACAAAATAAAGAGTTCGTAGAAAAATATATTAATTTTTTTAGTATTGGTTTAAGTAATATACTTTTAACTTTTGATATCAATAATATTATAATTAGTGGAAATTTAGCAAAATATATTGAAAAATATCAACAAGATATTTTAAAAAATATTCAAAAAAATATTTTCTTTAAAAATTATCCTCTTAATATTTTATGTTCTAATTTAAATGAGCGTTCAAGTATACTTGGAGCAGCATTAATTCCTATTTCTGATTTTTTTAATTTGGTTAATAGCGATTAAATTATTTTATCTAAAAAATTAGTAAATTAAAAGAGCAAGGATACTCTATAACTTTTAGTAACTTGCTCTCTTTTTATTTTTTATTTCACTTCAAAGTTCATAATACTAACTTCTTGAAGATTTTCATTTAAAGCTGCTGTAGAAAATATTAATACTGAATTCCAATAAATTGTGTGCTCATTTGTTGTCCATTCATATCCTGAGTCAACATAATCTCTAGCATTGAATTTAGATAGTTCCGCACCTTGAAATTGGTTTGGTCCTCCTGCAAAATATCCCTTTGGAATCTCTAATATCCCATCATAATTATATATGTTGCTATATGTATGACTTAAACAATTTTCTCCATATCCTGAAACATAACTAAATGCTAATGGATTTACTCCTAAGAAATAGTTCATATTAGTTCTCATCATAGCTATAGTTCTATCATTATCCTTTCCTAGAACCTTATTTCCTACATATAGATCCATCAATGTAGTTCCTATAACTGAGTTACTTCCCCATACATAGTCATTTTCTCCTAACACAGTTTTCCATGGGTTATTTACAGTTTTTTCAAATACATCATCTGACCATGATGTAAACTTCTCTTTAAACCATTCTTTTACTTCAGAAGCAGGATTTTTAGAGCTTAAGTATGCATAAAAAGCAACTTTTTCCATATTTCCCCAACCATGTCCATTTTTTTCAGCTTCAAAGCTTTCTTCAAAATTTCTATAGTTATTTAAGAAATATTCGTCGTATTTTTTTTCTCCAGTGGCTCTATATAATTCTGCTGCTGCCCATAATCTATTATCAGTATCATTTCCATCATAATATGGTTCATTCGGCATAGAGATTATTAAATTTGAATTTTTTTCTAAGTATTGGTATCCAAATTTTGCTGCTTTAAGTAATTTTTCAGCATATTCTTTATCTATATTTTTAAATACTGTATAACCATGAGCTAAAGCAGCAACAACATCTGCTGTATGAGTTGTTGGTTTTACATTAGTCATTGTTCCATTTTTATCCTGGATATATCTATCCATTGTTAAAGCTATATCTGGTGTACCATCATAGTTTTGTGCCCATACATGAGAATATACTCCTCCTGTATCTTTATCTTGCATTTTTAATAAGAAATCTAATTCCCATCTAATTTCATCTAATAAATCTGAAACTCCATTTCCACTTTCTGGTATAAAATCTTTTTTATCTCTAAATTGATTTGGAAACATTTCATATGCCCATAAAAGTTCTGTTACCGCAGTAGCTCCAGCATTTGTGTATTTTCCATAATCTCCAGCATCATACCATCCACCAGAAACATCATATCTTTTTGAGCTCTCTCTTTGAGAATTTAGAGGAACACTTCTATCTTGTGGTAGTCCTTCTCCTCTTGCAAATAGTTTTCCAACATATTTTTCTTCAATTATTTCATTTCCTCTTTGAAGATAATAATATTTAGTTATATCTTCCAATAAAGGTTTATATATGTTATCTCCTATTGTAAATTTCTGAGATTTTCCTACACCTTCAACCTCTAAAAAATACGTTCCTGGAACTTTAATATCACTGAAGTCAGCTTTTAGTATTCTATCTCCTGATACAACTGAATCATCATCACAAATCAGCGACAATTTTCCTGTATAAATCACTTTATCTTTAGTATCTTTTACTCTAAAAATTGTTCCTACTGGAGTTGTGAATTTATGTGCAAATCCACTTATTAAAGCATATTTATCTGCATTTAAATGATATCCTACTTGATTTACTTTCACAGGATTTTGTGAAGTTTCATCATCTGAAGTTATTATTCTTACATCATTTATCCATACTTCAACAGGTTTTTCTGTTACCCCATTATCAACTTCCTTAAAAATAAGCTGTCTAAAAGATCTTAAATCTGCTTCTCCTGATAAATTCATCACATCCTTTAATGGAATAGAAATATGTTGCCATTCTTTAGTTATTTCAAACTGCGTGTCTGTTCTAAAAGAGACTATATCAATATCTCCTTTTCCATCTGTTCTCTTTCCACCAAAAGAGAGTTCAAATACTTCTCCCCCTTTTGCTCCTTTTATATTAAACTCTAATGTTCCATTGGCAACATATGGTTCTAAATTCATAGCATTCCAACCTTTTGGTACTATTGAACATAACCATTGATTTTCATTTATTGAAGTCTTTATGTGTAATGAAGGTAAAGAGTTATATGTCATATTTTTATCTACAGGTAAAAACCCTCTTTCATCTAACTCTTGTCCTCCTTCCATTGACCATCCACCTAAAACTTCATTAGTAAAAAGAATTAAATCATTTTGTTGATATTTTTTATCTATTGAAAGTTTAGCTATTTCTACTTCCTTTGTTCCCTCTTTAGTATTCACATTTCCACAACTTGTTGCAAGTAAAGTAATAGCTAATAAAAACATAATTTTACCTTTAGCTTTTTTTTTCATTCTAATCCCTTCTCAAATATTTTATAATTTCTCTCCATTGCTAGCTATTACATCTTTATACCAGAAATAACTTGCTTTTTTCTTTCTCTCTAAATTATTCTTTCTATCTACATAGATAAACCCATACTGTTTCTTATATCCATTTAACCAGCTTAATAGATCTATATATGACCAAGTACAATATCCTAGTAGATCCACTCCTTCTTCTATAGCTTTTTCACAAGCTATTATATGCTCTCTTAGGTAATCTATTCTTGGAATATCTTGTATATTTCCCTCTTCATCTATTGGATCTACAGCTCCTAATCCATTTTCACTAATTATTATAGGAAGATTGTATCTCTCTTTTAACTGAACCATTCCATATCTTAATCCATCTGGATCTATTGCCCAATCCCAATCAGTATATTCTAAGTTAGTATTTCTAACATTTTTAAATAACCCTGGTACTCCATTCTCCTTTTGACTATTTTTCTCTCCAGTAGTATTCATACCATTGTATCCTACTCCCTCTTTATTATCAGCTATCATTTGGGTACAGTAATAATTAATTCCTATAAAATCAGATTTTGCTGACTTAAGAAGTTCCATATCTCCATCTAGTATCTCTGGAGCTCCATATTTTTCTTGATTATATTTTAACATATCTGCTGGATATTCCCCTTTGAAATATGGATCAAACCACCACCATACATTATAGTTATAGTATTTCTCTAAAGCTAATTTATCCTCTTCAGATTCTGAAGCTGCATAAGCTGGTCCATAAGCTATACTCGATCCTATCATCCCATTTGGAACTATCTCTCTAAATAACTTAATTGCTTTTGCATTAGCTAAAGCCGTTATGTGCCCAGCATTTAACTCTTTCTTTCTATCTTTTAATCCAGGTGGATGTAAAGCTATTCCATATCCTAATCCTATAAAAACATTTGGCTCATTCATTACAATCCAATATTTTACTCTATCTCCAAAGTTTTTAAAACATACTCTTGCATACTCTACAAAATCATCTATTATCTCTCTTGATTCCCAACCTGCATACTTATCTTGAAGAGCTTGAGGTAAATCCCAATGGTAAAGAGTTATCATAGGTTCAATGTTGTATTTTAATAGTTCATCTATTAGATTGCTATAAAACTCTATTCCTTTTTCATTTATTTTTCCTGATCCCTCTGGAAAAATTCTTGTCCAAGCAATACTGAATCTATAAGTTTTTAATCCCATTTCAGCCATTGTTTTTACATCTTCTTTATATCTATTGTAATGATCTGCTGCTATGTCTCCATTTGTTCCTTCAAATGTTGTTCCAGGTAATTTTGAATACAGATCCCATATAGATGGTCCTTTTCCATCTTGATTCCATGCTCCTTCTACTTGGTAAGCTGCTGTAGCACTTCCCCATAAAAAATTCTTTGGAAAACTCATAATATCACTCCTAATTTTATTAATTATTTTCATAAGCTTTTTCTTCTTCTAAAATTTTATTATCAAATGCTTTAAAAAATGGTAAATATATTATTAAGCCTATAACGATTAATAGAATTTGTAAAATAACATATCTAAATGAACCTATAGAAGCTAAATATCCACTTATTAAAGGTGGTGTTGTCCATGGGATTGAAATTCCTGGTAATTTTGGCAATACTCCCATAGCAATACTAAAATAACCAATAAGTCCTGTTATAATAGGTGTTATAAAAAATGGAATTATTAAGTACGGATTCATAACTATAGGTAATCCAAATATAATTGGTTCATTTATATTAAAACACGCTGCTCCAACTGAAATTCTTCCTACCTCTTTAAGTTGTTTACTTTTAGAAACAAAAGCCAATAGAAATGCTAGAGCAAATGTTCCTCCTCCACCACCAAGACTTATAAATATATCAAAAAATGGTCCTCCTAATACATTAGGGATCTCTTTTCCTGCTTCATAAGCAAGTCTATTTTGATCTCCTAATAATCCAAGCACTGGTCCTATTGTTCCTAAAATAATTGTTGATCCATGTAGTCCTGCTATCCAGAATAATTGAATTATAGCAACTATTATAGCTAATCCCCACCAGCTTCCTACCAATATTTTTAGTGGAGTCGTTAAAATTACTTTTAATAACTCGTGAACATTTTGAAAATCAGTACTTTCTAATATTAAACGTATGATTAAAGTTCCTATCATTAAAGCTAAAGTTGGAATTAATGCAACAAATGATCTTGCAACTGCTGGTGGAACATTATCAGGCATCTTTATAACTATATTTTTTCTAATAAACCATGTATAAATCTCAACTGATATAAGTGAGGCTATTATCGCTCCAAATAATCCTGCACTTCCTGTATATACTAATGGAATAGCCTCTACACTGGTATTCATAAATGAAACTTTATATGGAGTCAATATCATAAACGTCATTAATGCAAGAGCAACTGATGAAAGACAGTCTACTTTATTTTTTTCAGCTAATCTATACGCTATTCCAATACATCCAAATATAGACATAATATCAAAAGTTGCTCTTACAGGATAGAGAACTTTTCCCATCCAGGTATCTCCAAATATACCTAACATAAAGTCATAGTACCCAGGTATTGGTAAAAAAGCTAAAATCATAAAGATAGAACCTGCTATTGTTAAAGGCATAGATAAAATTAATCCATCTCTTATTGCTTGTAAATGTTTTTGTCCACCTATTTTCCCAGCTATTGGCATAAATTTTTCTTCTAAAAATACATTGAACTTATCAAATAAACTCATATTTTCCTCCTAATTTTTTCTTTCTTTTTCACTTAAAATAAAATGATATACTGCACCTATTTTTCCAGAATCATTTAAAAATTTACATCTCTCTAATTTAGGCATTTCTAAAGGACAGACATCTTTTTTTATAGTTTCTACTTTTTTCTCTATAATTTCTATAAAATCTTCCCTTTTTGTTATCTCTCCACCTATAAGTATTTTTTCAGGATTTAAACTAACAGCTAAGTTATAAATTGAATAAGCTAAGGATGTATAAAATTCTTCAATTACCTCTGTCGCAATTTTATCTCCATTTTTAGAAAACTCAAATATCTCTTCTCCTCTTAACTCTTCCCAATTCATATTTTTCTTCTTAGCATAAGCTTTTATTAATCCACCTCTTACACTTCCAGACATACTAAGACTTGCTTCTTCATAATTTTCTCTTCTATCAGTTATCATAAATCCAAATTCTCCAGCAGCAAATCCCCTTCCTCTTACCATCTTTCCATCTATATATATAGCTCCACCTACTCCTGTTCCAACAGTTAGACAAAGAAAATTTTCACATTCTTTAGCATTCCCTAGCCATTTTTCTGCTAGTGCTACACAATTTACATCATTTTCCAACTCCACAGGAATCCCTATATATTTTTCTAATTCACTTTTAAAAGGAAAATCATATAAATCATATAGAGCTCCACCTGTAATCATATGTCCTCTTTTTACATCTATTACTCCAGGCATGCTAAAAGCTAGCCCATCTATTTTGTCTCCTTCATTTTGAAATTTTTCAACTACTTCTTTTACTCTTTTAAAGATTGTATCTTTATTATCTTGAGTATCTATACTACCACTCTTTAGAATCTCTCCTCTTTCATTTATTAAAGAATATTTTGTTTTAGTTCCTCCAACATCAAAACTTAAGTACATATTTTTTCTCCTTTTAGAAACCGCTTTCCTTATTTTCTAAAATGAAAGAGAAACTATGTTTCTCTTTCATAAAGCTTTAATTCTCCATTATAAACATTTGTTTTTATTTTTTCTCCAGCTATTAATTTTAAAATAGCCTCTACAGCTTTATCAGCCATTTTATCTAAATTATATCCTATAGTTGTAATTCTAGGTCTATAAAGTCTTGAAATTTGGTTATTGTCAAATCCTATCAATTTAACCTTCTCATAAGCTATATCATTTTCTGTTAAAGCTTCTAAACAACCTATTGCCATCTCATCATTAGCACAAAATATCCCTTCTGGAATATCTCCACTTTTTATCAATTGAGTAAATATTTTTTTAGCTATTTCTAACTGAAACTCTCCTTTTAGTACTTTAGATACTATCCCATTTCCATCTAGTTCATCTAAAAAACCTTCTTCTCTTTCTAAACCGGCCAATTTATTTTCTTGTCCTGCAAAATGATAGATAGTTTTAAGCCCTTTTTCTAATAAAAATTTAGCTGCTAATTTTCCTCCATTATAATTATTTGAATTAATTAAAAATACATTTTTAGAATGATGCTCAGTTTTATAATCAAACATTACCAAGTTATATTCATTCTCTATTAGATTTTCTATTTCAGGTTCATCTAAGGTAGCCCCTATTATGATTGCTCCTTGAATAGTTCCATTATCTATTAATTGTTTTATTCTAATTTTCTCTTCACTAGTTTTAATAAGAGAAATTAAAACCTTTACATCTCTTTCTTCTGATTTTTCAACAATTAAAGCAATTATATATTGGAAAAAATAACTTCCTAGTCCACCTTTATCTAAGATAAATATTCCTATTACTTTATCCCTTTTCCCAGCTAAATTTCTAGCTTGAATATTAGGTTCAAATTCATATTTTTTTATAACCTTCATTATTTTTTCTTTTGTTGATTCTGGTATTCCTGGATAATTATTTATAACTTTAGATACTGTTGATTTTGAATATCCAGCCAATCTAGCTATATCATCAATTTTTATAGAACTCACCTCTTTTTTTACTTCTATAATTGATGATAAACGTTTTTTTTATTCTTGTCAAGTATTTTACCACCATGCTGAAACTTGGAAACCTGTAAGTACATCTTCTACTGTTGATTTTGTTGTTACTCCGTTTTCTCTTCTTTCTGTTTTATCTCCTATATAAGTAACAAATAATCTCAATGATGTTTCGGCATTTCCAACATAATATTTCAATTGTGGTCCAGCTGAAATTTTATATAATAGATGATCTTCAGTAGTTCCTGAATAGCTTTCAGTATCCTTACGAGCTATACCAGCCTCCATCCATAAATCTAAGTTCTGATTTATATAGTAGATTGGTCTTAAAACTAAAGCATCAGTTTCTAAGTCTTTTGCTCTCCATGATCCAACATATGGAGACATATTTGTTGGGTTATCTACATCATGCCAGTATGACACAGTTTTTCTTGCCTCTATATTTTGAGCACGTAAACCTCTATAACTTACTAACATATGAGTTCTATCTCCAAGTCTTACTGTTCCTCCCAATCCTAATTGATAAGTTACAGCATCATTAGCAGCTCTTTTATTAGCATCTGTTTCGATCTTTCCTATTCCTTCACCTGCTAATATTCCAGTAGCATATTGTAAGTAGTGTTGTCCCTTTCCTTCTAATCCAAAGAAATTATCCGGTTGATAGTAAAGTCCTGCATAAAAACCATCATCTGCAGCATCTCTATTCCAATTTTCTAAATTATTTTTATATTTTTTTATTTTATCATTATCAGTTGCATGGGCATACATTACCTCTCCAGAGATATCTCCATGTGTATATTTTGCTTTATATGCTCTTACATCTTCAGCTTTCTTTCCCTCAATATTTGAAAGTTCTCCATCTTTAAAATCATTTGATATATATGTTAAATTTAAAGATCCATTCCAAAGCCTTATTCCTTCTAATCCTAGTCCAGTTCCTTTCACATCTTGATAGTAATAATCTAAGATTTCAACCTGTTGTGCATCCCATTTTTTCTTACCGGCAACTATTTTAGCATCTTTAAATGCTCCTGTAAACATTGGAACATTTCCCATTTCTATATATAATTCTGTAAGATCAATTTTATAATCTCCTACATTATTATCATAGTTATCACTCCAGTTCTCTAATTGAACAACTAATTTTGTCCATGCACCATTACTTTGAGTAAATTTTTTAGAAAAGTTGATGTTGAAGTTTGTATCATACTCATTTCCCCATCTTCCAAGAAGCTCTTTATTTTTACTATTTCCAGTTTGATTTCCATGTTTCATATCTCCATCAGCACCAGTTCTAAGGTATCCATGAAATTGTAACTCATCATCTTGATTTTTAGTTTTCTCTTGAGTTGCTAAACTTAATTTTTTTTCATTCTTTTTTATATCAAGCTTTTGTTTTTTCAACTCTTTATTTTGCTCAGCAATTATTTGTTCTAATTTTTCTATTCTTTGTTCTAAAGTTAATTCTCTATCTTCTGCTAAAGTTGGTATAGCTAATGCACATAATAAACTCACTAATAAAAATTTTTTCATTATTTATCCTCCACTTTTATTCCTAAATCATATACTTTTATTGAATCTATCTCTAATGTTTGTGGGAATACATCTGCATCTACTCCTTGTTGTCCTCCCCAAGCTCCACCAACAGCTATATTTAATATTAGATAGAATTTTTGGTCAAATGGCCAAGCATCTTTACCAGAGTTTTCATTTTGATAAGTAAAATATAATGTATCATCAAAATAAACTTTTATAACTTTTGGTGTCCACTCTAATGAATAAGTATGGAAAGTATCAGACACTTCTTCTCCTTTAATTTGAGCACTTTTTTGATTTGAATTTTTCCAATAATATTTTTCTGTATGAACTGTACCATGGATTGTATCCTGATCAAATCCAACATGCTCCATTATATCAATCTCTCCACTTTTTGGCCAATCTCCATATAAAGAATCTGTTGGCATCATCCAAATAGCTGGCCAAGTTCCTTTTCCTTTAGGTAATTTAGCTTTAACTTCTATTCTTCCATATAGAAAATCTTTTTTACCTCTAGTCACTAATCTTGTTGAAGTATATTCATTTTTATCATATGCTTCATTCCAAGCTGTTATTGTTAATTTTCCATCTTCTACATAAACATTGTCTGGATTTTTTTCAGTGTAATATTGTAATTCGGCATTTCCCCAACCGTTTCCACCTACATCATATCCCCAGTCACTCTCTTTAGGTAATCCTTCATAATTAAATTCTTCTTCCCATATTAAATTTCCAAAATATTTTTCTATTTTAATATCTTTTAGCCCTTGTTTATTTCCTACTTTTTTTATAGTTATTTTTCCATCTTTAGTTGATTCACCAGTATTTTTTAGCAAACACTCTCTATTATTTTTATCTAATTCAAAAGTTTTCCCATTTTGAATAGCTACTACATACTTTTCTTCTGCTGCTATATTTCCATCAATCTTTACTAAATAATCTGAATCCTCTTCAAGAACCATAGTTTTTACAAATTCTTTTCCTGATTTTAAAGATTTCACTGTATTTATATCTTCAGTTGTTAAAATATTTTCTCCAATTCCTGTTACTTTATATTTGTGTTGTACTTGGAATTTTGTTAAATTTATCATTCTATTTACATCTATCATTCCAGTTTTTTCTAAGTTTACTTCACTTAATTTTACAGTTTCATCTGTTTTTGTAAACCAAAATTCAAATCTTGCTTTTTCATCAGCTTCAGCCAACATTTCAAAATCAAATGTGTATTCTTTTTGTTTTGGAGATATTTTTATATCTTTTTGCCAATAACCATAGTAACCTCTTTCTCCATCTGCTCCTATTTTTATTGTAATCTCTGTTTCTTTCTCTACATTTGCTTTAAATTTTAATTGATATATACCACCAGCTTCTAATTTTAAAGGGGCTTGAATAACCTGTAATCCATGTGTTGGTGCTTTAGTATTTTTAGAAATCGCAACCAAATCCCCATTTATTATTTCAATATCTCCAATTCCACCAGAATTTTCATATTTTATCCACGATCCTTCTGTATTAACTGTTCCTATATTATTAGGAATAGCTTTAGATAATGGTTTTTCAAAAGATGGATTTTGTAAGATATTTGCTCCTAATACTAACTGTGAAAAAAGTAGTGATATTATCATTGCAGATTTTCTTATATTCATTTTCTCCTTCTCCTTATATCTTCTTTTTTAAGAAACCGATTTCGTTATATTGATTATAACATAATTCGTTCATTTGTCAATCGTTTTATTTCATTATCATTATAAACTCTTATTTTAAGAAGATTATAGAAGAAAAAAATATTTTCATTAAAAAATATATTGACTTTTTCTATTTTTTGTTTTATTATTTATTTAAATTATAGCGATTGTATTTTAAACATTAAATATTTTTTTAATACTATTAGGAGGTTGAAAAATTATGAAAAAAATCTTATTATGCTGTTCTGCTGGAATGTCTGCGAGTCTATTAGTTACTAAAATGAAAAAAGAAGCTGAAAATCAGGGAATAGATGTGGAGATTAATGCTGTTGCACTAGAACTTTTTGAAGAAAATGTTACCAAATATGATGTATTCTTATTAGGACCACAAGTTAAATTTAAGAAAAACGATTTCCAGAAGGTGGCTGACCAATATGGAAAAAAAGTTGAAGTTATAAATATGATGGATTATGGAACTATGAATGGTGCTAAAGTTTTAGCCTTTGCTTTAAATCTAATAAAATAATAAAAGGAGTTTTATTCAATGGAAGAAAAAGAATTATTATCTGAAGAGATGCTAGAAAAAATTATGATGGGAGTTGCTATAGCAGGAACAGCTAAATCTCTTGGAAAAGAGGCTCTTAATCAAGCAAATCAAGGAGATTTTCAAAAGGCAAGAGAGTTATTTGCTGAAGCTAAAAAAAGTTTTGTTGAAGTTCATGGTTCGCATTTTGATCTTATTCAAAAAGAATCATCAGGAGAAAAAGTGGAAATTTGCTTACTTCTTATTCATATGGAGGATCATATCATGACAACTGGTCTGTTTCTAGATTCTCTTGAGGATCAAATTAATCTTATTGAAAGAGTATATAAATTAGAAGCCAAATTAAAATAACTTATTTAAAAATTCTCTCATATTTTAATAAAAGTACTGCCATAACACAACTATGACAGTGCTTTCTCCCATATACTACTAAATATTTTTAATCTCAAAAATTTTTTCTCAAATTTTAATTTAACTCTTGTATCCCTAAATGTAATTTAGGAGCTCTTACTCTAACAGTAACTATCCCATTTACAACTTGACTTATCTGTATGTCACAAGTTGCACTTAATAACCTATAAGCATCAGGAAAATTTAAACCTATTTTTTCCATTAAAAGATTTGTCATTGCTTCACTTGCTACTTTTATAGTTTCTTCAAAAGTTTTTCCACTAGCCACAGTATAGATAGAATCTTGTGTTTCTAACACAGGATTTTTAAGAGATAGTGGAAATTCTTTTATTATCTTAACTTTTAAACATACTTTTCCACCTATTTCAATTCCTGTACCACTAAGTTCTCCATCTCCCATACAAGCATGTAAATCCCCTAAAGCTAAACCTGCTCCATCTACATAAATTGGTAAATATACTTTAGTTCCCTTTTTTATAATCTTTGTATCCATATTTCCACCATGGCTTCCTGGGAAAGTACAGTGTACTCCCTCTTCTGGAGGAAATACTCCTATAACTCCTATCATTGGAGTAAGTGGTATTTTTATCTGAGGAGAAAAATGAGCAAAGCCATCTTTTATTTTTATAATTTTAGTATCAAAATCAGTTATTTTATCTCCTAGCACTCCCAAATTTGGAGCCGTTGTCATAACTCCTTGTTCTGCTAATTCAATATCAATCACTTCTACTTCTAATATATCTCCTGCTTTACTTCCTATTACTTCAATTGGTCCAACAGAACAATCTACTATTGACATATCTATATCTTTTCTTTTTGTATTTTCATTTTTTATCTGTCCATTATAGCAATCTTCAGTTTCAACATAAAAAATCTCATTATTTTGTACAGAATAATTAAATTTATTATTTTTATTAAACTCAAAAACTATCTTTTCTTTTGTTAAAGTTTGCATAACTCTCTCCTTTAAAATATTTCAATTGTCTAAAAGAAAAAAGCTAAAGAGATTATTTTTTCTCTTCAGCATTTCTCATTACTTTTTGATTATATTATAATTGACTCATACTATGTAACTTATAATAGAATCCTTTGCTAGCTAAAAGTTCTTGATGTGTTCCTCTCTCTTCTATTCCATTATCAGTAAGAACTATTATCTCATCTGCTGCTTGAATAGTAGAAAGTCTATGAGCAACTACTATTGTAGTTCTACCTTTACATAAATCCTCTAGTGACTCTTGAATTAATCTTTCTGTAATATTATCAAGTGCAGAAGTAGCCTCATCCAATATCAATATAGGTGGATTTTTTAAGAATATTCTAGCAATAGCAATTCTTTGTTTTTGTCCTCCAGAAAGCTTTGTTCCTCTCTCTCCCACATTAGTATCATATCCATCTGGCATCTGCATAATCAAATCATGGATATTAGCTTTCTTAGCTGCCTCTATTACCTCTTCATCTGTAGCATTAGTTTTTCCTATTAGGATATTTTCTTTAATAGTTCCTGTAAATAGGAATACATCTTGTTGAACTATACCAATATTTTTTCTTAAAGACTCTACTTTTACATCATAGATACTCTTACCATCTATTTTTATATCTCCACTATCTACAGTATAAAATCTTGGAATAAGATTACATAATGTAGTTTTTCCTCCACCAGATGGTCCTACTAATGCTAACATCTTTCCTTTTTCAATAGTTAAAGATATATTATCTAATACCTTTTTACTTTCATGGCTAAAGCTTACATTCTCAAATTTAATTTCTCCTTTAACCTCTCCAATATCCTTAGCATCCTCTTTATCTTTCTCTCTATCTACCTCTATAAGTTCCATAAATCTCTTAAATCCACTCATACCATTTTGATATTGCTCTACAAAAGCAATAAGTCTTTTTATTGGTTGAGTAAAAATTTTAATATATAGTAGATAAGCTAAGAAATCTCCTATATTTATCTTTCCATAATAAGTAAAGATAGCTCCTACTATAAGTACAGAGTAGTCTAACATATCAGTAAAAAATCCTACTCCTGCTGTATACTCAGCCATTACCTTATATGAAAAAGATTTTGCAGTAACAAACTGTTGATTTCCCTCTTCAAATCTTTCTTTCTCATCTTCATCTATAACGAAAGCCTTAGATACTCTTATACCAGATATACTATTTTGTAATCTTGCATTGATATCACCTGTTTTTTCTCTTGTTTTTACAAATGAAGCCAAAAGTTTCTTTCTTTTATACATACTATACCAAATTATTATTGGTAATATACAAAATACAATTATAGTTAATACTACATTTATTCTAAGTAAAACTATAAATGAACCTACTATCATAAAGAAAGATATAAATAGATCCTCTGGTCCATGATGGGCAAGCTCTGATATATCTTGTAAATCATTTACAATTCTTGACATTATACTTCCTGTTTGATTGTTATCAAAGTACTTTACAGGTAGTTTTTGAAGATGTTCATATACATCTCTCCTCATATCTGCTTGCATACCTACACCTACTAAATGTCCCCAGTATTGCATCCAATAAGCACATAACATTTTTATTAGGTAGATTACCATAAGTACAACAGCAAATACAACTAAAAATCTAAACTCTTTATTAGGTATAACTCTATTTACTACATTTCTTGTAATCATAGGATATACTAAATCACATAGGGCTGATATAGTTGCCACCAACAAATCCATAAAAAATAACTTTTTATATGGTTTGTAGTATGTTACGAATTTTCTTAACATACCTTTTTCAATTTTTACATCACTCACTTTTTCTTACCTCTTTCTCCTTAATATATATTTTAAAGAAAACTAAGACTTGCTCCATATTCAAAAAAGTTGATTAACTAGGCTCGTTTCACTAAAAACACAAAACTCACTTCGTTCAAACAATTGTGTTTTTCAGCGTTCAACTTCACTATGTTAATCTAAACTTTTTCTCATAATTTCCGCAATTCTTTAAGTTTTCTTTTATAACAATCCTAATTTTTCTCTTCCACATATCCCATCTCTTTTAAGAATGGTTTTTTCTTTCTCCAATCTTCTTTTACTTTTACCCAAAGAGTTAAGAAAATAGGTACTCCTATTAACTCTTCTATCTCACGTCTAGCCTCTTCTCCTATCTCCTTAAGCAATCTTCCACCTTTTCCTATTATGATACCTTTTTGAGAATCTCTTTCCACATAGATATTGATATCAAATTTATCTTTTCCCTTTTCTCTTCTCTCCACATTAAGTATCTCAATAGCTACAGAGTGAGGTATCTCATCTCTTGTTTTAAGTAGAATTTTTTCTCTTACTATCTCAGTTATTATCTTATATACAGAGATATCTGTATACATATCATCTGGATAATATTTTATTCCCTCTTCTAAAAATGGGTCAATCTTTTCTAAAAGTTTAGGAAGTCCAATAGCATATTGCCCAGAGATTTCAACTATTCCATCAAACTCTCCTAATTTTTCCTCTATCTCTAATCTTTTAGCTTTTAATTGCTCATCATTTAATTTATCTATCTTATTTACTACAAGTATTCTTGGAGTTCTCTTTGCCTCTTTTACTTTCTCCATTACAAATTGGTCTCCAGTACTTATCTCTTGAGAACCATCTAATACAAATAGTATTACATCTACATCTTTTAAAACTCTTATAGCAGAGTTAGTCATATACTCTCCAAGTAGATGTTTTGCTTTGTGTATTCCTGGTGTATCAATAAAGATATATTGATTATCATTAAAATTTAAAATTCCTTTTATATTATCTCTAGTTGTTCCAGCTTTATCAGAAACTATTGCAACTTTCTCTGATACCAGCTTATTTATAAGGGTAGATTTTCCAACATTTGGTCTTCCTACTACAGCTATAAATCCAGCCTTCATCTAATCATCTCCTATTCCTATCTTCATATACTGCTCTCTTATCTTATCAATAAATGAGTATCCCTCTTCATCACGAGTTTTCTCCTCTACTATTATCTTTTTTATCATATTAGGAGATATCTCTCTAGTGAGCTCAGCCCTCTTTCCATAAGCTATAAATCTCACACGAAATCCCTCTCTAGTAAGCTCTTGAAATATTTTATTTCTGTTCGTATACATTTTTGGTAATAATTCTTCTACGAAATATCTCAACTCCTTAGCTAACTCTTCACTTATTTTCTGATTTAAAATTTTAGAAGCAGAACGAATATTTATTATTTTATACTCATATTTTTTTAAACTCTCTTTTTCTAAATTTAAAATATCTCCTATTTTAAACCCCGTTTCATAGAGAAGTTTTATTACAAGAGAATCTCTTCTCTCCTCATAGCTATCATTGCAGATATCTAGTATTCTTTTCAATTCCCATCTCTCCAACGGCTCTGTAACTTTTTTTACTCTGTTAGGTAGCTCTATATCCTTTACTGGAATTTCATCTATTATCTTAGATTTTAAAAGATATTTGTAGAAGCTTTTTATAGAGCTGAGCTTTCTATATATAGACATATCACTATATTTTTTTCTTAGCTCCTCAATATAGTTGATTATATCTTGAGTTTCTACATCTAATAAATCTTTACCAACTATAAATCCATCAAAGTCCTCTATATCTTTTCTATATATCTCCAAAGTAGATGAATTTATCTTTCCATTCTCCTTAGAATTTTTCAAAAATTCATTTATAAAATCCATACTATCTACCCTCTTTCAATAGCTCCTCAGCGTGTTGTAACACTGCCTCACTAATATTTTCTCCTGCTAACATTCTTGCTATTTCTTCTACTCTTCCTTTTTCATCTAGTCTAGTAACAGTTGTAGAAGTTTTGTTATCTACAGTCTGCTTCTTAATATAGAACTGTTGATGAGCTTTGGCTGCAATAGCTGGAGAGTGAGTTATAGATACCACTTGAGCGTGTTCTCCTATCTCACGAAGTTTGTCAGCTATCTTTCTAACTGTCTCTCCTCCCACTCCTGTATCTATCTCATCAAAAATAAGTATAGGAACATTATCCACACGAGAGAATATAACTTTTAGAGCTAACATTATTCTACTTACCTCTCCACCTGAAGCAATCTTCCAAAGAGGTTTCATATCTTGTCCAATATTAGTAGATATAAGTATCTCCACACTATCAGCTCCATTAGCTCCCATAACCTTATTTTCATCTACTACTACGTGGATTTGAGCATCTCCCATTTTTAAAAATTTTAACTCTTCTTTTAAATCTCTCTCTATCTTTATAGCTTTCTCTTTTCTAAGCCTTCTAAGTTGATGAGCATTTTTCCAATACTCTTCCTCTATCTCCACTCTCTCTTTTTGAAGTTTTTGTACCTCAAAACTATCCTCTTCTAAGAGATTTATCTTTTGAGCTATACTCTCTTTAAACTCTAGTATCTCCTCTATTGTTGCACCATATTTTATCTTCATCTTGTTGATTACATCTAGTCTTTCTATTACCTCTTGCAATCTTCTATCATCTATATCAATATCATCGTTGAGAGTATCCATTATATCTACACAGTCCTCTAACTCATAATAGACTTTTTCAAGCTTATCTAAAAGCTCATTAAATTCCTCTCCATATTTACAAAGAGTTTCGATATTTTTTCTTGAGTTATAGATAAAATGAAGAGCATTTACCTCTCCATCTCTCAGATAAAGAGCTGAGTTTTCTATTTTCTCTTTAATTTTACCAGCATTAAATAGTTTTTTATACTCATCTTCTAAAAGATTATCCTCATTTTTCTTAGGATTTATCTTCTCTATCTCAGCTAATTGAAATTCATAAAACTCTTTCTTCTCAATAGCCTCTCTTCTATTTTTCTCTATACTCTCTATCTTATTATCTATCTCTCTAAATCTATTGTAAAGTCTATTACTATTTTTTATTAACTCTTTTCCCTCATCACCTAAAAACTTATCTAAAAGTTTTATATGGTTATTTTTGTTAAGTAACATCTGATGAGAGTGTTGCCCTACTATGTCAACAAGAGTTCCCATTATCTCTTTTAAATTTGTAAGAGAGACTCTCACTCCATTTACAAAAACCTTTCCCTTACCATTTATATCTAAGGTTCTTCTCACTATTACTTCATTATCTTCAGCATCTATCTCAAATCTATGTAATAGCTCCTCTCTCTGCTCACTGTTTATTTCAAATACACCTTGAGCAGAAAGATTTTTCTCCCCTGTTCTTATCATATCAGTAGTAGCTTTCTCTCCTATAAGTAGATTTATTCCACTTAGTATAATTGATTTTCCAGCTCCTGTCTCTCCAGTAAGAACTATGAATCCATCTTCAAATTCCAAATCAAGTTCATCTATTATAGCTAGATTTTCTATTTTAAGTTCTCTTAACATAGATTGTCTCCCCACTTTAATTTTTCTCTCAGCACACTGTAATAATTTCTATCTCTTGGTATCACGAGATTTAATGTGAATTTTGAATACTCAATTCTTATATCCTCAGCACTTGTAATTCTCTTATTAGTCTGTCCATCTATGATTATCTGCCCTACTCTTTTCTCATCTCCTATTTTCATCTCTATTCTCTCATCTCCACCTATTACTATAGGACGAGTGCTGAGATTATGAGGTGCTATTGGAGTAATTACCACAGCTTTCATATCAGATTTGAGAATCGGACCACCAGCAGACATAGAGTAAGCAGTAGAGCCAGTAGGTGTAGCTACTATGACTCCATCTCCCTTATATGTACACATATACTCTCCATTAGTTTTAAAATCCACTCTTAAAACTCTTGAAGTAATACCTGCTTTAGAGAGTACCACCTCATTGAGAGCATAGTATATCTGCTCATCTATCTCCACTTCCAATATATGTCTTTTTTCATATTTAAACTTTCCATTTAGAAAATTTTCATACTCATCTATCATATTCTCTTTTTTTATCTCTGTTACAAAACCAAGACTTCCAGCATTAATAGCTATTACATAGAGATTTTTTTTGAAGATAAAGTTTCTAAAAGAACGAAGTAGAGTCCCATCTCCACCTATTACCACTCCAAAATCTGCTTTTCCTGCCTTATCTACTATCTCTATTTTCTTACTTGCAAAATATTCCACACTCTTTTGATATAGCTCTTGAGCCAATGGTTTATCTTGGTTATATATTATAAAAACTTTTTTCATCTCTCCTCCAAGTTACTTAAACATTGGAACAGGGTCAATAGGTTTTAGATTAAATCTCAATTCGTAATAGAGATTTGGTTTCCCCTCTACTGATAATCCTAAAATTCCAATCTCTGCTCCTTGTTGTATCTGTTGATTTAGTTTTACTTTGGTAGCTATTAGGTTTCCATATACTCCTATCATATTATATCCATAGTCTACCATTACCACTTTTCCTAATCCTTGGAATACATCAGCATATATTACTTTTCCTTTAGCTGAGGATTTTACCTTTGAACCCATTCTTGCTTGTATCTCTATACCATTACTTGTAACCTCTTGCTGTTTTTTCTGGTTGAATCTTACAACAATAGCTCCCTCTACTGGTTTTATTACTTTTCCAAGTTTTGAGTAAGCTTGAGATTGATTTACTATCTTCTTATCAGTTTGAGTTCTAGCTACTATTATCTCTTTAATTTTTTTCTCTATTCTCTCTTTCTCTTTTTGAAGTGCACTTATACTTTGAACGTGTCCACTTTTTTCTCTATTTAGTTGGGCTATCAATCTATTTTGTTGAGCCTTTTTATTATCCATCTCCTTTATATTCTGAGCTAATTTATTTCTAAGATTAGAAAGTTTTTTCTTCTCATTTTCAATATTAGCTTTTACTTTTTGGATATCACTCTCTACATTTTTTATATACTCCATCTTTTGTAAATCTCCATACAAAAGATTTTTGAAATTTTTTCTTAAAATAGCATCTGAAATTATCTCCTCTTCCCTCTCTTTAGAGTATCTATTCCAAGCAATTATTTTAGCTTTAAATTCCAATTTTTTTCTATCCATCTCTTTAGAAGTGATATTTAGATTTTGACTTCCATAATCAATATTTTTAGTAACAGTCTTTATATCATTTAAGATTTTTTCTCTATCTTTGGCTATCTCTAAGATATCTCTCTCTGTTTCTAAAATCTGTTTTTCTATCTTTTGAGTTTGAGCATCTATATTTTTTATTCTTGAGTTTTTTTCTGCTATTTGTTTCTCTATATTTTTTATTCTCTGCTCCATATCAGTTACAGCATCAGCCATAATAAGAGTGGTCCATAGCAGAAAAAAAGTTATTATTTTCCATCTTCTACCCACTTGAACACCCCTATCTTTATAGGTTTTAACCAAATTAAAAGATTTATTATTAAGATTATCCCAAATTGTATAAATATTATCTCTTTTAAACTTAATACTAAATACCTATTACTTATTAAAAGTAAATGGTTTCTAAAATAAATATATATATTAAAGAATATCAAAGTTCCAATTATTGAGCCTGCTGTAAAAGGAAGTAGATTTACACTCTTCGCTCTTATTCTATTGGTTTTATCATCCTTTATAAGCCCTACATTATTTATATAGTCTATTGATACTGCACTATAAAATATATAATAGATTAGAGCTAACAATGGCAAAATACATCCTAAAACTATTCCTACTGATACCATCTGATAAAATTTAAGTTGTCTCTCCTTATAGTTGATGTATTCTCCATCTACAAATACCTCTTTAATATTCTCATTATTTTCTAACTTAACTTGTATTTTTTCTATATCTGTTGGCTTATCAAAAAATATTATCAAACTATCTGAAAGTGGATTTTCCCCCTTAGGTATAGCCACATCTAATTGATACTGTACTTTTTGAAAGGCTTCCTCTTTGGATACGTATCTTACTTGCTTTACTCCCTCTAACTTCAATATCTCTATCTCTAGTTTTTCTTTATCTTCACTAGACACATTCTTATGAAAATCTGCTGTAAAAAAATATCCAGCTTCTACTCTACTCTTTATTGTATCTACATTAATAAAAAAAGCTAAGAAAAAATTTAAAATGATAAAGGATAAAACAGTTAGTATAAAAGTAGTCTTTTTTATCTGTATCTTTGTTCTAATAGTATTTTTTTCCATCTTCATTAAATTAAAATTATTCATATTCACCTCATCATCTAAAATTTTTCTATAATATAAATACGAGGACTGACCTAAAGGAGTTTTAGTGCCAGTCCTCCTAAAAATTACATATTCTCTTTAGCCATAGCTACTAATTTAGCTGCTGTTAACTCATATTTCTCTAAAAGCTCATTTGCTTTTCCACTTTGTCCAAATTTATCATAAAGTCCTAATTTTTTTACTTTTGTAGGGTGTACTTCTGATAAAAATTCTGATACTGCTGAACCTAATCCTCCTATTACTGAGTGCTCTTCAGCTGTAATTATAAATTTTGTTTCTTGTGCTGCTTTTAAGATTGTCTCTCCATCAAGTGGTTTTATTGTTCCTACGTTGATTACTCTTACTGAGATTCCCTCTTGTGCTAATATATCTGCTGCTTTTAGAGCTTCTGCTGTCATAAGTCCTGTAGCTGCTATTGTAACATCATTTCCCTCTCTTACTGTATTAGCTATTCCTATTTGGAAATCATATGTAGCTTCATCAAATATTGTTTCTACATCTAATCTTCCCATTCTAATATATACTGGTCCATTATATTCAGCTGCTGCAAATACCATTTTTTTAGTTTCTACTGCATCTGCTGGAGATAATACTACCATTCCTGGTATAGCTCTCATTAATGCTATATCCTCTACTGATTGGTGAGAACCTCCATCTTCTCCTACTGATATTCCTGCGTGAGTTGGAGCTATTTTTACATTTAATTTTGGATATGCCACTGTATTTCTTATTTGCTCAAATCCTCTTCCTGCTGCAAACATTGCAAAAGTAGAAGCAAATGCTATTTTCCCACAAGTAGCTAATCCTGCTGCTGTTCCTATTAAGTCAGCTTCTGCTATTCCCACATTAAAATGTCTTTCAGGAAATTTCTCTTGGAATAAGTTTGTCTTTGTTGATTTTGTAAGGTCAGCATCTAATACTACCACATCTTTATTTATTTTTCCTAATTCTACTAATGCCTCTCCATAAGCTTGTCTTGTAGATTTTTTACTCATTAATTATTCCCTCCTAATTCTGCTAATGCTTTTTCAGTTTCCTCTTTTGTTGGAGCTACTCCATGGAATCCACATACATTTTCCATAAATGATACTCCTTTACCTTTTACTGTTTTAGCAATGATAATAGTTGGTTTACCTTTTACTGTTTTAGCTTTATCTAAAGCATTTAATATCTCTTCAAAGTTATGTCCATCAATTTTAATTACATTCCATCCAAATGCTTCCCATTTAGCATCTACTGGTTCTACTCCCATAACTTTATCAACATTTCCATCTATTTGTAAGTTGTTAAAGTCTAAGAATGCACATACATTATCAAGTTTATAGTGAGCAGCAGTCATAGCAGCTTCCCATACTTGTCCCTCTTGTAATTCTCCATCTCCTAAGATAATATATGTTCTATATGAAAGTCCAGAAATTTTAGCATTAAGTGCCATACCATTAGCAACAGATAATCCTTGTCCTAATGAACCAGTTGAAATCTCTACTCCTGGTACTTTTTTCATATCAGGGTGTCCTTGTAATATAGAACCATACTGTCTTAAAGTCATTAAAAGTTCTTTATCAAAATATCCTCTTTCAGCTAGTGTAGCATAAAGAGCTGGAGCAGCATGTCCCTTAGAAAGAACAAATCTATCTCTGTTTTCCATTTTAGGATTAGCTGGGTCTATGTTCATTTCAGCAAAATATAGAGCTGTCAAAATATCAGTAGCTGATAGTGACCCTCCTGGATGTCCTGATTTAGCTTCACAAATCATTTTTACAATAGATTTTCTTATGCTTGTTGCTTTTGTTTCTAGATTTTTAATATCTCTCATCTGTTTACTATTTCTCCTTTCAAAATATTTATACTCTCTCTAAATTATATTATTTTATCTCTACTATTGTCAAGAAAAGCTATGATTTTACTCAAAAAAACATAGATATTTTATCAATTATATAAAAACTTCCATCTTTTATGATAGAAAATAACTCCTTATATTTCATACAACCAATTATTAAACCAAAAATGGAAAAAGAAAACATTGGTCTAAATAACTTTTCCTCTTTTCCTGTATCTTTTAGTATGGTTAATATACCTAAAATTCCTAAATAATAAAATTCCATCAATTTCTCTGTATAGCAAATAGCTACTAAAATACTAATAACTATTGAGAAAAAAAGTATCATCTTACTCATTTTAGGAGTACAACTTATTTTCAAAATAGGGATTTTTATCAATGCTCCTCCACCCCAGCCCCTTGGATATAAATCATAGATAAAATGAAGAGCTAGAGCTAAAGAAAATCCCATTAAAAAATATCTAAAATTATCACTTCTATCCTGTTCATATACTCTGATGAAAATCAAAAGAATAAGAGGACTATGTGTCAATATACTTCTATGTTTTAACTTCATTTTAAAATCCCAGTCAGGAAATTTGATCCCCAAAAAAAATGCTGCAAAAGAGATAAAAATTCCCATTAAAGGAACTTCATCTAAAAACCTCATTAAAAACTCCATATCCTCTCCTTAAAAAAAAGAGGAGCAGGTATCTGCTCCCCTAAAATACCCTATTCAGGCAATTTATTATTTTATGATTTCTGCAACTACTCCAGAAGCTACTGTTCTTCCACCTTCTCTGATAGCGAATCTTAATCCTGTTTCCATTGCGATTGGGTGTATTAATTCTACTGTCATTGCGATGTTATCTCCTGGCATTACCATTTCTACTCCCTCTGGTAAAGCGATTGCTCCTGTTATGTCAGTTGTTCTGAAATAGAATTGTGGTCTGTATCCTGAGAAGAATGGAGTATGTCTTCCTCCCTCTTCTTTAGTTAATACATATACTTCTCCTTTGA
>NZ_GL987988.1:13298-30455 GCF_000158195.2 Fusobacterium mortiferum ATCC 9817 | reverse complement strand
CGTCCATTTGAGCTGCTCCTGTTATCATGTTTTTAACGTAGTCAGCGTGTCCTGGACAGTCAACGTGCGCATAGTGTCTTTTTTCTGTTTCGTACTCGATGTGAGCTGTGTTGATTGTGATTCCTCTTTCTTTTTCTTCTGGAGCTGCGTCGATGTTATCGAAGTCTACTCTTTGAGCTAGTCCTAAGTCTGATAATACTTTAGATATAGCTGCTGTTGTTGTTGTTTTTCCGTGGTCAACGTGTCCGATTGTTCCGATGTTAACGTGCGGTTTGCTTCTTTCGAATTTTTCTTTAGCCATTTAAATTCTCCTCCTAAGGTTTTTTATTTATTAGTTGTGGTTGGTGCAAAGCACCAACCTTTTTTATTTTATATTTTTATAAACAAAGGGTTATTATTTTCCTCTTTGCTCTTGGATAGCTTTTTGGATTGAAGCTGGTACTTGAGTGTACTCAGAGAATTCCATTGAGTAGTTAGCTCTTCCTTGAGATTTAGATCTTAAGTCAGTTGCATATCCGAACATTTCTGATAAAGGTACTTTAGCAGTTATGATCTTAGCACCATTTCTATCGATCATTCCACCGATCATTCCTCTTCTAGAGTTTAAGTCTCCGATGATATCTCCCATGTACTCTTCTGGAGTAGTTACTTCTACTTTGAATACTGGCTCAAGGATGATTGGGTTAGATTTTGCAGCAGCTTGTTTAACAGCCATTGATCCTGCAACTTTGAACGCCATCTCTGATGAGTCAACTTCGTGGTATGATCCATCATATAGAGTTACTTTTACATCAACCATAGGGTATCCTGCAACAACTCCACTTTCAAGAGCTTCTCTACATCCTTTTTCTACTGCAGGAATATACTCTCTAGGGATAACTCCTCCAGTGATTTTGTTAACAAACTCGAAGTCTTTACCAGGATTTGGCTCAAGGATAATTTTAACGTGTCCGTATTGTCCTCTTCCTCCTGATTGCTTAGCATATTTAACTTCTTGATCAGTAGTTCCTAAAATTGTCTCTCTGTAAGCAACTTGTGGTTTACCTACTGTAGATTCAACTTTAAACTCTCTCTTCATTCTATCTACGATAATTTCAAGGTGAAGTTCTCCCATTCCTGAAATTATTGTTTGTCCAGTTTCTTCATCAGTCTTAACTTTGAAAGTAGGGTCTTCCTCAGCTAGTTTTGATAAAGCGATTCCCATTTTCTCTTGGTCAGCTTTTGTTTTTGGCTCAACAGCAACTGAGATAACTGGCTCAGGGAATTCCATTTTCTCAAGAACGATTGGTGCATCTTCAGCACATAGAGTGTCTCCAGTAGTAGTTTCTTTTAATCCTACTGCTGCAGCGATATCTCCACAGTAAACTGCATCGATTTCTTCTCTTTTGTTAGCGTGCATTTGAAGAATTCTTCCCATTCTCTCTTTTTTACCTTTTGTAGAGTTTAGAACATAAGATCCTTTCTCTACGATTCCAGCATATACTCTAAAGAATGTTAACTTTCCAACAAATGGGTCAGTCATAACTTTGAATGCTAAAGCCGCGAATGGAGCATCGTCAGACATCTCTCTATCGATTTCGATAGAAGGATCTTTCATATCTGTTCCTTTTACCATTGCAACGTCTGTTGGAGCTGGCATGTAATCAACGATAGCGTCAAGTAATGCTTGAACTCCTTTATTTTTGAATGCAGTTCCACAAGTTACTGGAACGATTACGTTATCTATTGTAGCAACTCTTAGAGCTGATCTGATTTCCTCTTCAGTAATCTCTTCTCCACCAAAGAATTTTTCCATTAACTCATCGCTAGTTTCAACGATTGACTCTAGCATATGTTGTCTTAACTCTTCAGCTTGATCTTTTAATTCTGCTCTGATTTCTCTTATTTCGAAGTTTTGTCCGTTGTCTGAGTCAACTGGCCATACTACTTCATGCATTTTTATTAAATCTACTATTCCTTCGAAGTTGTCCTCTGCTCCGATTGGTAATTGAATAGGTACAGGATTTGCTCCTAATTTTTCTTTAATATCATTTACACACATGCTGAAGTCAGCACCAATTCTGTCCATTTTGTTGAAGAATGCAATTCTTGGTACTTTATATTTGTCAGCTTGTCTCCATACAGTTTCTGATTGAGGTTGTACTCCGTCAACTGCTGAGAATACTGCAACTGCTCCGTCTAGAACTCTAAGAGATCTTTCAACCTCTACTGTAAAGTCCACATGTCCTGGTGTGTCTATTATATTTATTCTATGTCCTCTCCAGAAACAAGTTGTAGCTGCTGAAGTAATTGTAATACCTCTTTCTTGCTCTTGCTCCATCCAGTCCATTGTAGCGGCTCCTTCGTGAACCTCTCCTAATTTGTGCTCTACTCCTGTATAGAATAGGATTCTTTCAGTAGTAGTAGTTTTTCCTGCGTCGATATGAGCCATGATTCCAACGTTTCTAGTCATATCTAATGAAACTTTCCTAGCCATTAAAAATTTCCTCCTCGAATTTTTTAAAACGAATTAATTGTCTATACAGAATAATTAGATTTTATAGTGTGCGAAAGCTCTGTTAGCTTCTGCCATTTTATATGTATCTTCTTTCTTCTTAATAGTAGCTCCCTCGTTGTTAGCTGCTGCGATTAATTCTGCTGCTAACTTCTCGATCATACCATACTCTTTTCTTTGTCTTGTGTAAAGAGTTAACCATCTGATAGCTAAAGTTTGTTGTCTATCTGCTTTAACTTCTACTGGTACTTGGTAAGTAGCTCCTCCAATTCTTCTTGATCTAACTTCGATTTGTGGTTTGATGTTTTCTAAAGCTTGTTTAAATACATCGTACCCCTCTTGACCAGTTTTCTCTTTTATTAAATCCATAGCTGAATAGAATATTCCTTCTGCTATTGCTTTTTTACCATCTAACATGATTGAGTTGATAACTTTAGTTACCACCTTATCAGAATATCTAGAATCAGGTAGTACATCTCTTTTTACTGCTGCTCTTCTTCTTGACATTTTTAACTGTTCACCTCCCTATAATTACGCTTTTTTAGCTCCATATTTAGATCTTGATTGTTTTCTCTTAGCAACTCCAGCTGTATCTAAAGCTCCTCTTATAACTTTATATCTAACCCCTGGTAAGTCTTTTGTTCTTCCTCCTCTTACAAGTACGATTGAGTGCTCTTGTAAGTTGTGTCCCTCTCCAGGAATATAACAAGTAACTTCGATTCCATTAGTTAATTTTACTCTGGCAACCTTTCTTAAAGCTGAGTTAGGTTTCTTAGGTGTAGTAGTATAAACTCTTACACAAACTCCTCTTCTTTGTGGGTTTCCTTGTAATGCTGGTGATTTTTTCTTTTCTGATAGAGTGTCTCTACCATTTTTTACTAATTGACTTAAAGTAGGCATTTTACCCTCCTTCCTAATTTTTTATTTATTTTAATATTTAATATAACTTAGATATTATAATGGTTTATTACCAAAAAGTCAATAAAAATATAGCTACATTTTATAAATCCTTCTTATTATATCATAATTTTTGAAAAATATAAAGCTATTTTTTATTATTTTTTATCTCTGTTTTCTCTTCTACCTTTAAAGTATTTGAATAAGATTTAAATATATCATTTAAATTATATTTTTCAATTAGAGAATTTATATAGTTTATCTTTTCAAGATTTATCTGTTGAAGTAATAATTGCTCTTTTATCTGCGGAAGAGCTATCTCAGGTGATATATTTTTCAATTGATCTTTATTTGCTTCATATATATTTATCACTTGTTCATCTGTTACTTTTGCTCTTTTAGTAGCTAACCTATTCAAATAAAATTCTATTTCTAAATTTTCTTTAGCTTCATCTAAAGCTTCTTTTTCTTCTCTATCATATTTATATCCATTCATATCTTTTAATATTGCCTTTTTTATCAATATTCCTGCTATTTCATTTTGATTATTTTCTACTTCTCTTATTTCTGATGGTGTCAATTCTATTTTAGAAGAAGTATTACTACACCCAATTAATACTACTGATAAAATTCCTAATAATATATATTTTCTCATCTTTACCATCTCCTTTTTACTTATTAATATTATACTATATTTTTTGCTTTTTCATCATATTAAAAAAGAGAAGATTTTACTCTTCTCTCTAAATACTCTCTTTTAACTCTTTCAATTCCTCTTCTAAACTCTCCCACTCTTCCATCATTGTCATTATCTCCATATCAAAATCTTCTAGTTCCTTTTGAATAGTAAGAAGTTTATCTAAGTCATTTACTCTTCCTGCCTCATTATACTCTTCCTCTTTTAGAGCTTTCTTCTCTTCCAGCTTAGCAAGAGTCTCTTCAGCTTTTACTATTTTTTTCTCAAGAGATGAGATTCTATTTTTATTTTTCTTTTGCTCCTCGTAGCTAAGTACAGCCTTATCCTTACTCTCATCTTTCGCCTTTATATTATCTCTCTGTTGTAAGTAGCTATTATAATCTCCTTTGAACATAACAGCTCCATCTTTTTTTATCTCATAGATACTATTTACAACACAGTCTAAGAAATTTCTATCGTGGGATACAACTAAGATAGTTCCTGTATAATCCTCAAGTGCCTCCTCTAATATCTCTCTAGAGTAGATATCTAAGTGGTTAGTCGGCTCGTCTAGTATTAAGAAGTTTGGTTTTTCTAGCATAAGTTTCATAAAAGCAACTCTAGCCTTCTCTCCTCCACTTAAACTTTTTATCTCCTTATATACATCATCTTCACTAAATAAAAATCCACCACAGATATTTCTTGCTTGCTCCTCACTTAGTGTAAAGTTATACATAAGTTCCTCTATGATAGTTCTATTTAGATTTAGTCCTTGGTGGTTTTGGTCATAGTAACCTATCTTTACTCTATCTCCTATTTTAAACTCTCCACTAGAAGCAGTTTCTAGTGAGTTTACTATCTTTAATAGTGTAGATTTTCCTACTCCGTTCTTTCCTATTATTCCTATTCTATCTCCTCTATAAACATCTAAGTTTATATTTGAAAATATTTTTTGCCCATCAAAAGATTTAGATAAATCCTTTATTCTCAATACTAAATCTACACTTGTCAAGTCAGTTTCAAATTTTAGCTTCATATTTTTTCTACTGATTACAGGATTTTCCATCTTCTCCATTCTGTTCAAAATCTTTTCTCTTCCTCTAGCCTGTTTAGATTTTACTCCTGCCTTATACCTTCTGATAAACTCTTCCATCTTTCTTATCTTATCTTGCTCTTTATCAAAAGCTTTTACAGCTCCTGTAATATAGGCTTCCTTTTGAATAGTATAGTCTGTATAGTTTCCATTGTAAGTTTTAAGAGTTTTTCCTTCCATCTCAAAAATTCTATTTACCACATTATCTAAGAAATATACGTCATGGGAAATTACCATTACAGCTTTTTTATAGTCTTTTAGCATCTTTTCAAGCCACTCTATTGCATTCAAATCCAAGTGGTTAGTTGGCTCGTCTAATATTAGAAGCTCTGGCTCTTCAAGTAGGATTTTTCCTAGAGCTACCCTTGACATCTGTCCTCCAGATAAATCTCCAACCTTATTATTCCAGAGGCTCTCTGCTAAACTAAGTCCATTTAAAATCTGTTTAACCTTATACTCAACAGCATATCCCTCATTTTGCTCATATCTAGCTGTAATCTTTCCTAGCTCTTCCATAGTCTTATCAAAGTCATCTAAATTTTCAGCTAAGATTATATTTAGCTCCTGTATTCTATGGTAGTCCTGTCTAAGATTATCAAATACAGTCATTAGCTCTTCAAATACGGTATTCTCTTTATTTAAATTTGGATTTTGAGAAAGGTATCCTATTTTTAATCCACCTTTTTTAGCAATAGTTCCTCTCTGATTTGTAGCAGGGTCTACCTCATCATATTCCAGCCCTAAAAGTATCTTTATTAGAGTAGATTTTCCTGCTCCATTTATTCCTATTATTCCTATCTTATCCTTTTCATCTACCGAGAAACTTATATTTTTAAATAGTGTTTCCCCTGAAAATCCCATATATAAATCATTAACTTGTAAAAGTGCCATCTCTAAATTTCCTTTCAAAAAATTTTATCATTCTATTTATTATAGCATATTTTTTTTAATATTCCTCTTATAAAAATAACTTCTTTATATAAATTAATTTAACTATACTTTTATATGAAAATTTTCTCAATACTTCACTATATATAATTATTATTTATCTTGTATTATTATATTTATATTATTATACTTCTTCTTTTCACGAATAGGATAGGAATTTTTTTGTGAATACCCTCCCCATTTTTTTATTACTAGGGTAGGAATCTTTTAATACCTAGGTATCTTTTTCCTAGTTATTTTTTCTTAACTCTCTTTAGGATAAATCTTATTAACAGTACCATAGATTACTGGGAAAATAAATAGTGTAAGCATAGTTGAAGCAAATAATCCAAAGATTATAGTAGCTGCCATATCTCCATAAAGTGGATCCCATAATAGTGGTATCATTCCAAATATTGTAGTAAGAGCTGCTAGTCCTACTGATCTTATTCTGCTTACAGCAGAATCTACTAAGGCTATAAATCTATCTTTCTTAAGTACATCTATCTCATAGTTAATCTCATCCATCATAACAATTACATTTTTTATCATCATTCCTGTCAATGAAAGAGCTCCTATTATTGACATAAATCCAAAGCTTTTTCCTGTGATAGCAAGTCCTGGTGCTATTCCTATCATAGCTAATGGTAAAGTTATTGCTATAAGTATAGGAGTCTTTATATTAGCAAAAAGTAAAACACAGATTATAAGCATAAGTATTGCTGGTACTGGTGTAGCCATAGCTATTGCCATATTATTTTTTTCCTGTTCATAAGCCTCTCCCAACCATTTCATACTATACCCTTTTGGTAACTCCATCTTTTCTATCCTATCCTTAAACTCTTTTCTTACATCTTCAGCTGCCACCCCCACTGGTACATCACACTGAACAGTTATAGTTCTCACTCTATCTCTTCTCCATACCTGTCCCTCTTCAAATACAAATTCTCCTCCATTAGTTACAGAAGATAGTGGTTGTGCTTCTAAACTCAATCCCCAGATTGGAGTTTGCTCTATATTAGTTAATTGGTTTTTCTCTTCATTTCCCTTCTCTTTTAATAAAACAGTAACCTGTTTATCATCTTGTTTTATCTTACCTATTGGCATTCCCTCTCCACTTCTCATAAGTCCTGTTCCTAAATCCAGTGGAGAGATATTAGCTCTTCTTCCCTTTGCTTGAGAGTAGTCTGCTTCCCAAGCAAGTAACTTATTTCTCCAGTTATTTTTTACATTTAAAGCTCTTGGAGAAGTTTTCATTATATTCATAGCCTCTTGAGCCAAATTTCTAAGTACTTGTGGGTCTGGTCCCGAAAAAGCTATCTCTATTGGATATTGTGCTGGTACTCCATTAGGATATTTTTTTACACTTACAGTTACTCCAGCTATATTTTCATTGGCAAAGTCTACTGCCTTTGCTCCCACTCTCTCTACATCTTTTACTTTTTTTACATTTAATATAAGCTGAGCAAAAGATGGGTTAGGCATCTCTGGGATAGTAGCTGTGTAATATCTTGATGGAGAAGCCCCTATGGTAGTAGTTATATTTACCACTCCCTCATCTTGTAAAAGATAATCTTTTAACTTTTTACTAGCTTCCTCTATTATCTCAGTCTTACTTCCCTCTGGTGCCCACATATTAATAGTAAATCCCTTTTTATCCGAATCAGGGAAAAATGTTTTAGGTATAGCTAAAAATAGTAAACAACTTCCTAAAAAAGCTCCTATCAATATAGTAAGTACAATCTTTCTTCTATTTAAAAGTGTAATTAAAAATCTCTTAGCTTTCTCATAGAATTTTTTCTCTCTTTCACTTTCTTCAGGAACCTTTCCACCTTCAAGATAGAGTTTACAATATACTGGTGTCTGAGTAAGACATAGTACCCAACTAAGTAGAAGAGATATTCCTATTACCCAAAAAGATGAGCTCACATATTCCCCTACATATGTAGGCATAATTGCCCCTGGTAAAAATGCTATAGCTGCTATTAAAGTAGCTCCCAATAGTGGAATAGCTGGCTTATACGTAGACTCCTTTAGCGCTTCTTCCATTGCCATTCCTTTACTTCTTCTTACAAGGACACCATCTACTATAACTATGGAGTTATCTACTAACATTCCCATAGCTATTATAAATGAACCTAAAGATACCCTTTGCATATCTATTTTCATTCCATACATAAAGATAAGTGTTCCTAGAATTGAAAGAACAAGCCCACTTCCTATTATAAGTCCACTTCTCATACCCATAGTGAAAAGTAGTACTCCTACTACTGTAATTACTGATAATATTAAATTGATTACAAAATTATCTATTGCAGAAGTTACTAAATCTGGTTGATAATATACCTTCTCTATATTTATCCCCACTGGAAGTTTTTCCTTTATCTCTTCTATTTTTCTATCTATCTCCTCTCCAGTTTTTACAACATTTGTTCCCTTTTCTGGAGATAGAGATATACCCATAGCCATCTTATTGTTGAAATACATTTTTTGAGTAATTGGTTCTACATACCCCTCTTTTATAGTAGCTACATCTGCTAATCTCACTATCTGATTACTTCCATCAGGTAGTTTTTTAGAAAATACCACTAAGTTTTCTAAATCTTTTAAAGATTTTACTTCATTATTTAATCTTATAGGAACTCTTAGATTTCCATAGTCTACTACCCCTCCTCCTGAAATTAGATTTTCACTAAGCAGAGTAGTAGCTATAAGTTTTGTATTAAGTCCCATAGAGTTAATCTTTTCTCTATCTATTATTACATTAATGGCATCACTTGTCTTTCCAAAAATAGCTACTTGAGTAATTCCTGATATAGAGTTTAACTCCTTTGTAATATATTCAGTATATTTTTGTAGCTCTGAATGTGTATACCCATCACTAGTTACAGCTAGAAACATTCCATATACAGAACCATAGTCATCTAAAACAATAGATGGTAGTGTCCCCAATGGAAGAGACAACTTAGCATCATTTACTTTTTTTCTTAAATTATCCCAATACTGTTCTACCTCATCAGCAGGAATTCCTTCATCTAATTTTATCTTTACCTCTGAATACCCAGGTTTAGATACAGATTGAATATAGTCTATGTTAGGTAACTTATTCACTGCCTCCTCTATCTTATCTGTTACCTGTAACTCCACTGTATGTGCATCAGCTTCTGGATAAAGAGTTATTACCAAAGCTTCCTTTATCTTAAATTCTGGGTCCTCTAATTTACCCAATTTGTTGTAGGAAAATATTCCTCCTATTATCAAGAGAAAAACTAAAAATCTTACAACTACTGTATTTTTTATCGAGTAATCTATAAATTTCATATTCTCCTCCTATAATACTTTTCCAACATTTGTCTCAGTAAATGGTTGTAACTCCTTTACTTTCTGCTCTTCACTCAACTCGTGTACCCCTCTAGTTACAACCTTCTCTCCTACTTCCACTCCTGATATGATTATCTTACCATTATCATATGGAGCTACCATCTCTACCTCTTTACTTACAACCTTTCCATCTGAGTATACCCAAACTCTACTCTTTCCATCTCTCTCAAAGATTGCCTCTACTGGAATAGTTACCTCATCTCTTCCCTCAGTATCACTCTTTAATTTTACCATTCCCATTGTATCTACTAAAACATCATTACTATTTTCTATAAAGTTAAAAGTTACAGGGTAAGTCATCTTTCCAACACTCATTACTTTTCCTATCTCAGCTACTTGTAGTTTATAATGCTTATTATCAATAATAAACTCTCCTACTCCACTTTCTATTCCCTTTATATCTCTTTCAGATACATTTATTCTCACTTGTTTACTACTTTCAGAGGATATTGCTACAACAGGTATTCCAGCTCCTACAACACTTCCCTCTCCCATTATTTTTTTACTTATATATCCATCATAAGGAGCTTTCAACTCTGTATCTTTCAATTGGTTTTTACAATTCTCCACTCCTTGTAAAGCCTCTTGATATTGAGACAACATAGCTAACTCTCCAGCACTTGCAGATTTTACTCCAGCTAATGCCTCATCATAACTTTTCTTAGGAATAGCCTTCTCTTTATAAAGAGTTTCCACTCTTTGATATTGCTTTCTAGCATTTTCAGCTACAGCCTTAGCTGATTCGTAAGCTCCTTTTGCTACCTTACTCTTATTTTCAAAGGCTTTTAGCTGAACTTCATAATCTCTTTTATCCATTCTAGCTATCACATCGCCTTTTTTTACAAAGCTTCCAATCTCTACTTCCATTTTTTCAATAGCCCCTGCCACTCTAAATGACAGTAATGTCTCATTTTCTGAAATTACAATAGCTGGATATTCTAAATACAACTTTTGTGGAAGAGATGACACTACCTCTGTTTGTACAGGTCTAATTACCTCTTTTATCTCTTTTTCACATCCTAATAGTGCAACTCCTAATATAAATATCATAATTTTTAATTTCATAACCCTAATTTCCTCCTCTAAATGGTGCTTTACCCATAGCTATACTAAGTGCTCCTAAAGCCATTTCATATTGATACTGTACCTTCTCTTTTAGACTGAGAGCTTCATTATACTCAGCCAATGCTTTGTAATACTCCTCGTCTCCTATCATCTCTACTCTTCTCTCCACTTTTCTCTGATTTAGCTTACCTATCTCTGCTTCATAGTTTAATCTTGCCATTCTCCATAGTTCTTGAGTAGTCTTTACATTTTCATAAGCCTTAGTTACCTCTAATACAGTAGTCATAAACTGCTTTTCTAAAGTAAGCTCTCCAATTTTTTCTCTTCTTACAGCTTTTTTATACTCATTAACATTTTTAAATCCATTGAATATGGAAATCACTCCTGTTACATTTCCAAAAAGAAAATCAGGGTCAGCTAAAGTCTGGTTACTATTATTTATATATCCTCCACCTAAAACTATCTTAGGTAAAAAATTAGTTATAGCAATTTTCTTTAAATCCTCATTTATCTCTTTTCCCTTTTCTGTTATCTGTAAAATCTCATTTCCATTGAGAGCATTATATATACAATCTTCCAAAGTAGGTAATTCTACCTCTACACTCTCAATACTCTCCAACTTTATATCCTCTTGTAAGTTTAGATTAAGAGTTCTTTTTAAATTCATTTTTGCTATTTTTAAATCTCTCTCATTTTTATTTAGAGCTATCTTTTGACTCTCTACTAGAGCTTGTACCTTTTGTAATTCCCACTCTAATACTCCCTCTACCTTTAAAGAAGTTTCCACTTTCTTCTCTAGTTCCTGTGAAGATTTCAAATTATTTATAAGGGTATCTCTTTCAGTTTCCAAAGCTAGTATGTAGAAATACTCACTCATTACTTGAAGTTGTAACATCTTATCAGCAAAACTCTCAGCTAATTTACTGATATCCTCTCCCTTTTGTCTAGCACTATATAAGTACCAAGTAGATGGAACAAATATAGGTATCTGTGCAGTTACACCAGTAGTATAAAAGCTCTCATCTATAAGCTTAGTTTCCAATGAAGATGGGAATTTTATTGGTATTTGTGGTGGAAGTTGAGGCAAATTTAATCCCATCTCTATATTAATATTATCATCTAACCTTGTATAACTTCCTCCTAAAGTTATAGATGGTAAAAAGTTTCCAAAGGCTATCTTTTTATCTAAAGTAGCTATCTCTCTTTCTAGCTCCTTTATTCTCAAATCTAAATTTCTCTCTTTTGCTATTTCAAGAGTCTCCTCTAAAGATAAAGTATTTCCATATTTTTCCAAATACTCTCTCTCCTCTTGTGCCGTTACAAATTTTTCCTCCTTTACTTGAGTATTATTACACCCAACTATAACTAGAGAAAGAAAAATTATTAAACTTTTTAGTTTCATAGTTCCTCTCCTTTTTAGACCTATAAGTCTAATTTATTCTGTTTCAAGTATTCCATATAACATTATATCTATCCACTTCTCTGTTGTTTTGTTATACTCTTGAGAAAGTTCTTCTATTTCCTCGCCTCCTTGAGCTTTACCATAAAATTTTTCATTGAGCATATTTTGAATAACATCTAATAAAAATATAACCTCCTCTGGCTTTAATCCGTGTCTAATTTTTATTTTTTTTAAGATTTTCATAGAAAAATCATAGTTTAAATCATCTAATCTTTTAGTTATCTTTTTTATCTCTGTTTTTAAATGCTCTGGCATCTTAAATAAGGTATTAAAAAATATCTTTTGTAAAAGAGGATACTCTCTAAAAAAATGATATCTAATATCTAAAAAACTTTTTATCTCCTCTCTCCAATCTTCTATCTCTTTTAATCTATTTTTATAGTAGTCTAACATAGTGTCATAACAATAACTTATACATAGGAGATAAAGCTCATCTTTATCTTTAAAATGATGATACATCACTCCCTTAGAAATATTTCCTGCTGTGCATATTCTATTGATAGAAGATTTCTCATAGCTATAATTTGCAAACTCATTTAAAGCTACTTGAAGTATCTTAAAACGAACTATCATACTTTTATTTCTCTGTTTCATTTCTCTCCCTTCACAAAATTAGACTTACTAGTTCAATTTCTATATGATATAATATTAACATATTTATTGAGAATTATCTATTAATATTTTGAGGAGGTTATATGTTTTATAAAATTTTACTTTTCCTCTGCCTATCTCTCTCAATATTCTCACAGGAATATCAGAGTAAAGAGCAGAGAATAGATGCTATAAATCAAGAGATAAATATGCTTATGGAGAAAAAGGAGAGATTGGAAAATCTCAAAGAAAAAATTTCTAAAAGTAGTTCTGATAAAATTCTTGATGGAGAGTTTAACTCTCGTCCTAAGATTGCTCTAGTTTTAAGTGGTGGTGGAGCAAAAGGAGCTGCACATATTGGAGTTCTAAAAATTCTAGAGGAGTATAAAATCCCTGTGGACTTTATTGTGGGAACAAGTGCAGGGAGTATTATAGGTGCTATGTACTCAGTAGGATACTCCCCTGATGAGATAGAAAAAACTATTCTTGAAATGAACTTTTTTGCTCTTATGAATAATAATAAAGATAGGACTTTAAGAACCATTGAAGACAAATTTGCAAGTGAAAAATACCCTTTTAAAGTCAATATTGATAAAAATATGAATCTATCTTTGCCTATGGGATTTTTAAATGGAGAGTATATCTATCTTCAGTTAAAAAATATTTTTAGTAGAGCTGAAAATATTAAAAACTTTGATAATCTCCCTATTCCATACAGAGCTATTACCACAAATCTAAATACTGGAGAGGAAGTAATAGTCAACAATGGAGATTTAGCCCTTGCCACTTTTAAGAGTATGGCTATACCAAGTTTTTTAGAACCTGTACAAGATGGAGATAATTTCTATGTCGATGGTGGAGTTACTAATAATCTTCCTGTAGATACTGCTATTGAGATGGGAGCAGATATAGTAATTGCTGTAGATATTGGAGCTAATCCCTCTGAAATTGGAAATAACTCCAATGTAGTAGCAGTTCTTGATAAAATCTCTACTTATAATGGAAATAAAAATGTAAAATTCCAAAAGAAAATAGCTGATATACTTATTGTTCCCAATGTAAAAGAGCACAATACCATTGATTTCTCTAATTTAAACAGTTTAGTTCAAGAGGGAGAGGAAGCTGCATTAAAATTTGATTACCTATTAAAAAATCTCTCTTATAATAAAGAGTTCAATGAACAAAAAAATAGAAAACTTGAAGAGAATAACTTTAAGATTTCAAATATAAAGTTGGTAGGAAACTCTATCCTCACTGAAAAAAAAGTAATGAATCTAGTTCCTAAAAAAGATAATGGTATCTACAACAAAGATGAGATTGAGCTTTGGGTAAAAAAAATCTATGCTATCCCATATATAGAAAAGGTTTATTATGAAGTAAATGAAAAAGAGATTACTTTTACAATAAAAGAAAAAGATAGTATCAATGTAGGTACTTCTCTTAACTATATCTCAGACTATGGAGCTTCTGTAAAAATATCTACTACTGTTCCTAACTTTGGAATTTGGACACAAAACTATACTCTTACAGCTGAAGTATCAAAATATCCAAAAGTTACACTCAATACAGTCTCTTTCTATGAGATGGGTAATTTTAAATTACTCGGTTCATTGGACTTAGGATATAAAAATTTTCCTTATTTTATCTATAAAGATGGAGATAAAATCTCTACATATAAAAGCGAGATATTTACTAGTAAATTTGTTATAGGAAGTACATTTTCTAATAGTGTTGTTTCTGGATTTGAATTAGGTTATGAAAACTATCAAACTAATTACTACGAAGGGGATAAAACATATACTGATTTTAAAGGAAATAAGCAGTTTGCTTTTCTAAAACCTTTTCTCTATTTAGATACTTTAGATAATAAAGCTTTTCCTTCTAAGGGAACATCTCTTTTCTTAATCTCTTTCACAGGAGAAGAGCTTAAAAAACAAGAGAATTATAGTGGATTTTCAGGAGTATTATCTTTGAACTTTCCTCTTACTAAAAAACTTTCCTTCTCATTGGGAGGTAGCTTAGGAAAAGTATCAGGCGAAGGTTTAGGAAACAATAAATTATTTAGAATAGGGGGGGATAAAAATTCTGAAATAAGTTATGCTTTTACAGGACTCCCTGTTATGGGTAGATATGCTGATGAATTTTATATAGGAACTTTTGGATTGAAATATAATCTTTCTGAAACACTATATCTACTAACTAAATACAATGTAATTACATACTCAGATGCCGACCTCTCTTTCCAAAAAAAATCAGAGATTTGGAAAGATAAAAAATATGGATATGGTGGTGGAATTGGTTGGGATACATTCTTAGGACCTATTACTTTTATGATTTCTAATAACATTGATAACTCTTCTCCACTATTTGAATTATATTTAGGGCATACTTTTTAATTTGCTATACAAAATATATAATTTATAAATTTTTTGAACTTGACTTTTTTTAAAATTAATAGTATCATTTTATAGGATATCTTTTTAGGTATCCTATATTTTTTAACAATTACTTTGTAAAACTAAATTTTAGATATAAATATTTTAAGGAGGATAAGTTATTATGATGTATTATATGAATGCTGGAGGACCATTAATGTGGGTATTACTACTAATGTCTATCACTGCTTTAACTATTATTTTAGATAGAGCTTTTTTCTTTTTTAAAAAGGAAGGCACTCATAATAGAAACTTTGAGAAAGATATAATTAAAGAGGTACAAAATGGAAATATTGATGGAGCTATCTCTATCTGTGAGAAGGAAAAAAACTCTGTTGGATATGTAGTAAAAGGTTTTCTAACTCGTTGTGAAAAAAATATGGATTTCCACTACTATGACCAACTTTTAAAAGAGATAGCCTTTGATGAGATAAGTTCTCTTGAAAGAAGATTACACCTTCTTGGACTTATAGGAAATATGGCTACTATGGTTGGTTTACTAGGAACAGTTACGGGTATGATTAAAGCTTTTAAAAATTTGGCTACATTTGGTGCTGGAGATCCTACTATTGTTGCTGGTGGAATATCAGAAGCTCTTATTACAACTGCTAGCGGATTAATCATTGCTATCCCTACTATATTTGCCTATAACATATTTTCTAAAAAAATAGAGAATGCTGAAGGAGATATTGACAAAATCACTACTATAATTATAAATATCTTAACTGGTAAAAAATAGGTGATAGTATGGGAAGATTCAGAAAAAAAAGAGGGATTACCCCTATGGATATGACTCCATTTATCGATATAGTTTTTCTACTAATTATCTTCTTTATGGTTTCTACAACATTCAACAAATATGGAAATATTGATATAGATTTACCAAGTGCCAACGTTGAAAATACCAACCAAGATAATAAAAGTATAGAGATTATTATAGATAAAAATGGAAAATACTTTATAAACAAAGATGGACAAACAAACCCAATTGAGATAGAAAATCTTGGAGCTTTATTACAAGGAGTAAAAGAGGTCACTATCTCTGGAGATAAAGAATTAAAATATCAGGTTATTATGGATACAGTTTCTAAAGTAAAAAATGCTGGTGTAGAAAATTTAGGAATAAACTTCTATGAGTAAAAAAGATAACATACTCTATTTTTTCCTACTAGCTCTAGTTTTTCATCTTTCTCTTTTCATAGTCAGAGAAAGAGGAGTAAAAGGTGATGCTCCTGTCTCTCTAAAAAGTAATAGTGCTCCTATATCTGTAAAGATAAAAAGCCCAGTTATTAGAAAGGAAGCAGTTGTAGTAAAAAAAGAGGTTACTCCACCTACTCCTAAAGAAGAGAAAAAACCTGAGCCTAAAAAAATAGAGCCACCTAAAAAAGATATTATAAAACCTGATATTAAAAGTAAGATAAAAGATAAAAAGAAAAAAATAGAGGAAAAAAAGGCTGAACCTATTCCTCCTAAAACTACCCCTAACACAGAAAAAATTCCCTCTACTCCTACTGCTGAACAAGAGATTTTAGCTAGTGGTAATTTTAGTATTGGTAAAGATGGAATTTTTACTGCTGCTTCATCTGAAGGTATTGAATATAAGATACTTAAACAAGTTGACCCTGACTATCCTGTACAAGCTGAAAGGATTAGATATAAAAAGAAAGTGGTTATAACTGCTAGATTTTTAGTTGGATTAAAAGGTGAAGTTGAAAAAATCAATATTATCAACTCCCATGAAAAATTTGGCTTTGATAAAGAGGTAGAGAAAGCTTTAAAACAGTGGAAATTTCATCCTATATACTATAAAAATAAAAATATTAAAGTTTATTTTACGAAAGACTTTATTTTCGAACCTAAATAATTTTTTATAATAAAAAAAGCTGAGTAGCATTAAAAAAATGCTTTACTCAGCTCTCTTTTTTTGTATAATATAGTCACCAAACAAAATATACAAAAGGAGATATACATGCTTTTAAAACACATATTCTCCAATATTAATATATCAAATCTTTTAACTCATGTCAAAAAATATTTTTACTATAATCATTTTCTTTACATTGAAGAGACTATTCAAAAATTTCTTGCTTGTTCAATTGATAAAGCTTTCATTGTTTATCAATGCCCTCTGTGCGG
>NZ_GL987988.1:0-13198 GCF_000158195.2 Fusobacterium mortiferum ATCC 9817 | reverse complement strand
GAAATATAAAAAAAGAACTTAAATTTATTATCTCTAAAATAAAAAAATATAAATTACAATATACTAAAACTACATTTTATCAACTAGAAATCTGGAAAACATTTGGAATAAATCCTTTCTATTGTTTTAATTGTAAAATTAAAATGAAAGTAAGAAGAATTTCATATTTTAATATATCAAAAGGCTCCATTTGTTGGAAAGAATATTGTTGGTAGCGCTGATTAAAATCAGCTTTTTTGTGTTACAAAAATATTTATTTTTTCTTATTTTATTAAACTTCTAATAGAAATATTAACTAATTCCTTATTTTTCTCTTAAAAAGTCAAATTATAATTTCCTTATATATGAAAAAGGGATATTACAAATTTTTAATTTGTAATATCCCTTTTATATATCAAAGCTCCATTTCTTCCAGATTTTTCTCTATCTCTTCTATAGGAATGAAATTCTCCTTCATAAGTACACAATTTATTCAGTACTATATTTTCTTTTAGTAACCCTAATTCTAATAAATTTCTATAGACGAACTCCTGATTATCAAAATATATTTTCCCATTTTCATTTTTAAAGCTTTTTTCTATTAATTCTTTAGAAAATTTTTCTTTAAACTTTTGTAGAAACTCCTCTCCTACCTCATAATTTTTTTGAGATATCCCTATTCCAAAAGCTACTCTAATATCTCCTAAATTACATCCATATGTATCTATCATAAGTTTTATAGCTTTTTTTCCTATCTCCTTATAACTTCCTTGCCAGCCAGAGTGCACTGTTCCTATGATCTCTTTTTTTTCATCAAAAAAATATATAGGTAAACAATCTGCATATTTTGTCAATATAACTATATCTTTTCTATTAGTAATAAATCCATCTGTATCTTCAAAATATAATTTTTCTAAACTATCTACTACTACAATATTATCACTATGAGTTTGAAAACCTGATACAATATATTTTCCCTCCAAAGAAAAATCCTTTAATATCTTTTCTTTACTCATCTCTTTTATATTTCCATAATTTTTTTTAGTGTAGATAGCAGATATTCCAAATTTATTCCATTCTTTTAATTCTACATACCTCTCTCTATCTAAAAACATAAACTACTCCAACTCATTTTTTAATTTTAAAACTTTATTTAGATTTCTCATCAACTTTTCAAAATCTTTAAAGTATAGAGATTGCATTCCATCAGAAGTAGCACACTCAGGATTTTCATGTACCTCAACCATAGCTCCGTCAGCTCCAGAAATTACTCCAGCTAAAGTTACAGGCTCTACCAAACTACGTCTTCCTGTTCCATGACTAGCATCTATAATTACTGGTAAATGTGATTTTTCTTTTAGTAACGGAATAGCATTTATATCCACAGTATTTCTTGTAATAGTTTCAAAAGTCCTTATTCCTCTTTCACAAAGTATAACCTCTCTATTTCCATAAGCTACTATATACTCTGCTGCCATAAGTAGCTCTCTCATTGTTGCACTTAATCCTCTTTTTAAAAGAATTGGTTTTCCACATTTCCCCAATGCTTTTAATAAAGAGAAATTTTGCATATTTCTAGCTCCCACTTGAAATATATCAGCATATCTACTTATTAAAGGAATATCACTAGCATCCATAACCTCAGTTACTACTAACATATCAAATTTATCTGCTGCCTCTCTCATATATTTTAATCCATCTTCTCCTAATCCTTGAAAATCATAAGGAGAAGTTCTTGGTTTAAAAGCTCCACCTCTTAATATTTGAGCCCCAGTTTTTTTTACTTCCTCAGCTATTTTAAATATTGATTCTCTACTCTCAATAGCACAAGGACCAGCCATCATTAAAAAATTTCCACCACCTATTTTTCTTCCTTTTATATCTATTATTGTATCCTCTGGCTGGAACTCTCTACTTACAAACTTATAGCTCTTTCCTATAGCTACTAGCTCATCTACTCCATCAAAAGATAGAAGTCTATCTAAATCAACATTCTTTTTATCTCCAACTACTCCTATTTTGTAGTAATCATTTTCTTTTAAAATAATACTTCCTAATCTATTATCTTGAAGAAATTTTAAAATTTCATTTTTTTCTTGTTCACCTATATCTCTTTTAGTTTTTATATACATAATTTTCTCCTAATCTTTTCTTTAAATTATACAACTTTAGTCTAAAATTTTAAAGTATTATCTTTTCTTTTTCTTTGGCAATGGTAGGGGTTTTAATGGCATAACATAAGTAACTCCTGGATTTATATCCAATCTCATTTTTACACATTCTTTATTTCTCAAAAAATACTCTCTTATTTTTGTTCTTATTACTGGAGTACTATCCAAAAATTTTGAACCATACCCATGTATTACCATAATCTCTCTTCTTTCTCCCTTTTTATATAGAGAATTATACTTTGTTATAAATACTCTAAGAGCATCATCAAAATTCATTTGATGTAAATCTATCTCATTATACATGAATACGTTCCTCCTAAAAAGTAAAAAAAAAGAGTCCCTTCGGACTCTTTTAATAACTTAATTACTCAGCAGATATAGCTGATACTGGACATCCTCCAGCACATGCTCCACAGTCTACACAAGCCTCTCCGATTTGGAATTTTCCATCATCAGTTGCTGATATAGCTCCTACTGGACAAGTTCCTTCACAAGCTCCACATCCGATACAAGTATCTTTATCTATTACGTGCATTCAAATCCCTCCTAATAAATTTTTAAAATTTCTTTCTTTTAACTTACTTAAATAAAGTTTATACTATTTTTCAAATTTTGTCAAGTATAATTTAAAAAATATTAATCACTTATTTACACTAATATTTTGATGATTAAAGTTTATTTTGCTTTAAACTCTTCCATCCAATTTTCTCCATTACCTACTAATACTGGCAAATATATAATTACATTTTCTGTTGCTCCAAGAGTTATACTTTTCTTTATCTCCTGTTTTTTCCCAGCTTCATCTTTATAAGTTACTACAAGTTCATGAGTTCTTCCTTTTACCTCTCCCATTCCTCTTCTATTAACTCTTACCTTTTTAGCCTTTTCTCCATTTAATGAATAAGAGATATCCTTTATAGCTTCATAACCATTTTTAGTCTTATTTTCAAAATATACACTATGTAATCTTCCAGTTATAAATAGTGCTACTGAGATTCCAATAACTACTATCATAAGAAGTATCCAGTTTCTTATCATCTTCATTATTTATCCTCTCCTTTACTACTATTTTGTGCCGCTTCTAATGCTCTTCTTCTCTCTTCAGCTTTTTCTTTCTCTCTTCTCCATTGGTGCATAATAAGAACTAAGGCTATTATTCCATAAGATACAAATACTCTAAAATATTCTCCTATTTGTGCAGAACCAATTAACTCTTTACCAGCTCTTGGTGCTAAAATAAACATAGCATGGAAAAGTATAACACCACTTAGAGCATTTGGTATAGAAGCTTTTGCTACACTAGCTCCTCCTATAAGTAGAGCAGCTATTGAGAACATTCCTATTTGTTCATGGCTATTATAAGTATTCATTGTTCCTATATTTTGTAAGAAAATTATTTGTCCTATTGCTGCTAACATTGTAGATATAACTATTGCTATAACCCTTGTTCTATCTGCAGCAATACCAGCTGATTTAGATACCTCTAAATCTTGTCCTATTGCTCTCATATCTTGTCCTAATTTTGTTTTTCTAAACCAAACTATAAACAGACAGAATAATACAACAGCAACTATTGTTAATAGAGGAATAGAAAATTCTCCAATTTTTAAAACTATTGCATCATCTAAAGCTCTTCTTATATTTTTTAAATCTATAGCATTTCTTATTCCATATCCTCTTGATAAAAGAATTGAACTATCAGTTATAGGAATAACTTTTCCCATTCCATATAAAACTATAAGTTGATATACTCCATTGATAAAAAATCCAAGAATCATAGAAGTAATCATCTCTCTTCCCTTAGCTCTATTTAATACAACTCCACCAATAAGCCCCATCAAAGCTCCCATTGGAAGAGATAAAATAATAGCCAAGAAAAATCCTTGTAATCCAACAATTTGCCAATCTGTAATAAAGATAAGAGCAAGTTGTCCTGCCATAGCTCCTAAAACAATACCAAAGTTAAGTCCCATTCCTGCAATTATTGGAATTAATAATGAAAGAACTAAGAATAAGTTACGAGAAAGTCTAAGTATTATCTCTTGAATAATATACTCCATACTTAATCCAGATATTGGAATTGAAGCTACTATTATAATTATCATAAATATAGGTACTATATTATTTATCAAAAATTTCTTTATCTTATTTTCCACTTCCAGCACCATCCTTTCTTGTTAAAGCATAAAGTATCATTCCATTAGATACTATTATTCTTATTGTTTCTGACATATCTGTTTTTATAAGTCCATTTACAACAGTAGGTGTCATTGTAAGTATTCCTTGGAAAAGGAATGTCCCTACTACAACATTTGCTATTGTAACCTTATTTACAGATGCCCCTCCAATAAGAATAGCAGCTATTGCTGGAAAGGCCATATAAAATGGTGCTAAATATAATTGTACAAATCCGAAACTTTGTTGATATATTATTATTCCAACTGCTGAAAGAACTGTTGACATTACTACTGACTGTACTCTTACTTTATCAATATTTATTCCAGTAGCTCTTGCAAACATATCATTTGTTCCTACAGCTTTCATAGCATAACCACTTCTTGTTCTAAAGAATATCCAAATAAAGAAAGCTAATATAATAAAGAATACAATCTCTCCTAATGGAAGTAAATCAGTATTTATATGTAGAGCCTTTTCAAATGCTTTATGCCAATAGTTTTCTACACTTATAGTTGTACGTAATCCTTCTCCTCCATATGCCCAAATCATATCTGGACTTTTGAATGGAAGTATAAGCCACATAATACACATAATAGCAACTGATGAAAATCCTATATAAGTGGCTATCATCATCTCTCCACCTTTTACCTTATTTAGAATATGACCATAAAGCCATCCAAATAAAAGTGCAAATGGAAGAGAAAAAACTATTGCTCCAAATACTCCTGTAACACCTTTTAATCCTAACTCTATACTTATAACAGCTCCTAAAAGTCCTGCCTCTACTCCTAATGGCATACCAAAGTTAAGTCCTGTCCCAGCTTGTATCATAGGTACTAATGACAATACTAAGATTGCATTCATTCCAAATCTTACTAATGTATCTCCTAAAGCTGCTTTTAAATTTATTCCAATAAAAGGAGACACTACATACATTGATAAAAGAAATAGTGCTATTATTATTCTTGGCCAACCAGCCTCTTTTATCATCTTATTTATATTATTCATTTCCTGCCTCCTTAACTCCTACCATCATCTTACCAAATTCTAATATATCAGCTGTTGGTGGTAGAATACCTTCAACTTTTCCCTCATTTATTATAGCTATTCTATCACATACACTTCTTAGTTCTTCTATTTCAGATGAAGTTATTATAATAGTTGTTCCTTTTTCTTTGTTATACTCTTTTAAAGTATCTAGTACAAGTTTTTTAGCTCCTACGTCTATTCCTCTTGTAGGCTCAGATACGAATAATACTTCTGGATTCATAGTGAAAGCTTTAGCTAGACAAACTTTTTGTTGATTTCCTCCACTTAGCTCCTGTGCTCTTTGCTTTTCACTAGTACATCTTATCTCTAATTTTTTTACATACTCTTGTGCATTTTCTTTTACAGCTTTTTCATCTACTATATTAAATATTCCAAAAGCTTTTTTAAAGAACATATTCTTTATCTGCATAGCTGGATAAGCTATATTATCCTCTATTGAACTATCTAATAGAAGCCCTACTCCTTTTCTATCTTCAGATACAAAGAAAAGTCCTTTAGATAATGGTTCAGCTGGAGAATTTAAAGTTATCTTCTCTCCTTTAAAAGTAACTTCTCCTCTAGCATCATAAAGCCCCATTATTCCATTAGCTACTCCTATTTTCCCTTGACCTGCCATTCCTCCAAGTCCTAAAATCTCTCCTTTTTTAATATCTAAAGAAAGATTCTTTACTCCCTCTCCTGGCATATCTACCCAAAGATTTTTTATAGAGATGATAGTTTCTTTTGGTTCATCTTTAGCTTTTGTTTCTTGAGAAGAACCTTCCATCTTTCTTCCTATCATCCATTCAGTTATTTGATTTACATTTGTATCCTTAGTAGCTACTGAGTTTATTAACAGTCCATCTCTTAGAACTACTACCTTATCACATACTGATAATATCTCGTCAAGTCTATGAGTTATAAAAAGTATTGCTATCCCTTTTTCAGATAATTTTTTCATAGTTTCTAGAAGAACTTTTGCCTCTTCTTCTGTAAGTACTGCTGTTGGCTCATCTAACACCAAAAGTTTTGTATTCTCTCTTTCAATCTCACGAGCTATTTCTGTAAACTGCTTGTGTGCAACAGGCATTTCACTAATTACTGTACTAGACTTTATATCCACTCCTAAATTTGAAAGAGCTCCTTTTGCACGTTCATCTATCTCTTTCTTATCGATAGCTTTTATTCTTGAACCAAAAACTCCTTCTAAAAAACTATTTAAAGTTGATTCTCTATTTAAAACTACGTTTTCAGAAGCTTTAAATCCTGGTATCAATGAAAATTCTTGGTGTACCATTCCTATTCCTACACCTAAAGCATCAAATGGTGAAGTAAAATTTACCTCTTGTCCATCAAAATATATTTTTCCTCCATATCCTCCAGTTTCAGAAATAACAGGCATACCAAATATACATTTCATCAATGTAGATTTTCCTGCTCCGTTCTCTCCTACTAGTCCTACTATTTCTCCTGGTTTTACCTCCAGATTAATATCTTTTAAAACTACATTCTCTCCAAATGCTTTGGAAAGATTCTCAACCTTTAATAATATCTCTCTCAAAACTTTTCACCCCTTAAAGAAAAATGAGGGGAGAAATGTTCCCCTCACCTTATTATTTTATTTCAAAATATTTAGCAGGTACTTCTTCACCAGTCATGTGTAAGTATCCTTTTCCTAAAACATAAGTATCTTGGTATAATAGATAGAAGTTTTCTTTTTCTACTCCATTTACATCAGCATAATTACTTCCGTTCCATCCTGCTCCTGGAGTAAATTTATTATATGATTCTATAATAGCATCAAAGTCAGTAATTTCTGTTCCTTTTTCAATTACGTTTCTTACATGATCTCCTAATGCTACTGCTGAAGCAAAGTTATAGGAATAAGCCCAAGTTCCCATTCTTCCAGCAGCACCTTTAGCTACTACTGTATCTTCAACTTTCTTTAATATTTTTGGCCAATTTCCTTTTTCATCTTCAGTAAATTTGATTCCTAAAGCACCAGGATATCCCATTGTAGGAGATGGTAAATCAGCTTCTACGAAATATCCTCCATCTTCAGCTATTCTTTTTAATAATGGTTCTGTATGAGCATCATTTGTTGCAAAGAAAGCAACATTTTTACCATATTTATTTAACCAGTTAGGAACTTGTTCTAATATATATTGTTGAGCTCCTGCAACTCCAACGTCACTTACTGGGTCTGGAGCTGAAACATCTATAAATTCCATTCCTAAATCTTTAGCAGCTTCTGCCATTATATTTCTTCTTCTTGATAATAATTCATAACTTAAGTGTCTTGGGAAAGAGATATGCATAAATTTATCTGCTCCCATATTTTGTGCTGCTTTTACTATTAAATATCCTCTTGCTACGTTATCTGGATTTGTTACTAAGTCTGAAACTTCAGTTATAATTTCTGGATCTTCATGTGGTGAGTTAGCAACAAGTAAGATATCAGGTCTAGCTTCTTTTATTCTTCTAAAAGCTTCTACTGTTCCAGGTACAGCTTCTACAACTATTATTGCCTTCATTTTAGGGTCATCAGCTAGAGCTACCATTTGTGATATAGTAGTTTCCATTTCTTGCATAAAGTTATCTGGATAAGTTACATGAGTAACCATTCCTCCCTTATCAACAGCACCATACATTTTTATTAATTCTTCAGCTCCACGAAGACTATCTTCAGATTGTGAAACAGTTCCACTTACTACTCCAATATGATAGTCTGGATTTGCTGCAAAAGTAAAAAGTGATACAACAAACATCAAACAAGTTAAAAGTAATTTTTTCATATTCTCCCCCTTATGTTTAATATTTAGATTTAAAAAATGCCTCATTAAAAAAAGTACTATTTTTTTAGCACTTATGTTTCAACTTTTTAAATCTGTTTTCAATGATTATACACCTAACTGTCACATCTGTCAATAAAAAATATTATTATTTTGTTTATTATATATTTTTTATATGTAATTTACTTTTTTATATATATTTTTTTGAAAAATTATTTTATTTTTTTAAAAAAAGTTTCATTTTTTTTAAATTATTTCTATAAAAAATTGCACCATTATCTTTTGCCAGATTTTAGGTGCAATTATAATTTAATATTTTACTTACTATTTATTTTTTCTATCTATATAATGAGTATGTAATAGTTTATGTGCTAATTCCCCATTAGCTTCTCCTAAATAAGTTTCATATAAATCTATTACACAGGGATTTTCATGAGATTCTCTTAACTCTTTATGATAATCTATTACCTGTAATCCTTCTGCTCTTTTCTTTACAATTTCAAAATCTCCATGGTGGTAAGGTTGTCCACCTCCACCTACACATCCACCTTTACATGCCATTACTTCTATAGCATCAAAATGCCCTCTTCCATTTTTAATCTCTTCTAATAATTTTCTAGCTGCTCCTAATCCATGAACAACAGCAACTCTTAAATTAATTCCTTCTACTTCAATCTCTGCTGTTCTTACCTCTTCAAAACCTCTTAAAGGAACAAAGTCTAAGTTTTCTAATTTACCATTACTTATCCATTCATATAAAGTTCTTGCTGCTGCTTCTAATACCCCTCCAGTTCTTCCAAAGATATCAGCTGCTCCTGTAGATTCTCCCAATGGTAAATCAAACTCTCCTTCTGGCATCTCTAAAAGATTTATATTATATTGTTTTAATAATCTTCCTAATTCTCTAGTTGTTATAGAATAATCTACATCAGCTACTCCATCTCTCACAAACTCTTCTCTTGAAGCTTCATATTTTTTAGCAGTACATGGCATAATAGATACACAAACTAAATCTTTCTTATCTATCTCTTTTTCTTTAGCCCAAAACTCTTTTGCTAATGCTCCAAAAATTTGTTGTGGAGATTTTGTTGTAGATAAATTATCTCTAAACTCTGGATAATTTAATTCTACAAATCTTACCCAAGCAGGACAACAAGAAGTAAATAGAGGTAATTTTACATCTTTTTCTCCTTTTAAGCTTGATAAAATTCTTTCTTTTAATTCTGTTGCTTCTTCCATTATTGTAACATCAGCAGCAAAGTTAGTATCAAATACCCCATCAAATCCTAATCTTTTTAAAGCAGTTGTTAATTTTTTAGTCATATCTATCCCAGGAGCTACTCCAAATAATTCTCCTATTGCTACTCTTACAGCAGGTGCAACTTGAACTATCACTTTCTTTTTAGGATTCATTAAATCTTCTACAAGTTTAAAAGTATTATCAGTTTCATATAAAGCTCCTACTGGACACACTGCAACGCATTGTCCACACATAGTACAATTAGTTTCTAGTAAATTTTTATTAAAAGCTGTATTTACTATTACATTAAATCCTCTATCTACACCTGTTAATATTCCACATCCTTGAATATCTCCACACATTGTTTCACATCTTCTACACATAATACATTTTGTTATATCTCTTGTTATAGAAATAGAATGCTGCTTATCATGTTTTCCTTCTTTTCCTGCAAATCTCATCTCTCTAATTCCAAAAGATATAGCTAATTTTTGTAATTCACAATTCCCATTTTTTCCACATATCAAGCAATCTTTAGGGTGGTCAGATAACATTAATTCTAACACAACTCTTCTTTTATGCATCACTTCTGAAGAGTTTGTTATTACCTCCATTCCCTCTTTTATTGGAGTACTACAAGATGGTATCAATCTATTCATTCCTTTTATTTGGACCACGCATATTCTACAAGATGCACAATCATTTTTATACCCTACTTCTTTCATCTCCATATAACAAAGATGCGGTATATATATTCCTGCCTTTAAGGCTGCATTTAATATAGTTGTTCCTTCTGGAGCCACTACTAATTTTCCATCTATTTTAAGTCTTATCATTTTCATATATCTTCACCTATCCCACTATAATTTTATAATTGCACCAAATCTACATGCTGATATACAAGCACCACATCTTACACATTTTTCAGGATCAATAAAATGTTTCTCTTTAATGTTTCCTTCAATAGCTTTGACAGCACAAACTCTTGTACAAGCTGTACAACCTCTACAAGCATCAGTTATAACATAGGTTATTAATTTTTGGCAAGCTTTTGCTGTACATCTCTTCTCAACTACATGGTCTATATACTCATTATAAAATTTATTCAATGTTGATAATACTGGGTTAGCAGAAGTTTGTCCCAATCCACATAATGAAGTAGCTTTTATACATTCAGATAACTCTTTGAGTAAAGCTAAATCCTCTAACTTTCCTTTTCCCTTAGTTATTCTATCTAATATCTCATACAATCTAGTGTTTCCTATTCTACATGGAGTACATTTTCCACATGACTCATCAAGAGTAAATTCTAGAAAGAACTTTGCAACTGAAACCATACAGTCATCTTCATCCATTACTACCATTCCACCAGAACCCATTATAGCCCCTTTGCTAGCAAGACTATCAAAATCAATAGGAGTATCTAAATCCTCTTCATTTAAGCAGCCTCCAGATGGTCCTCCAGTTTGAACAGCTTTAAATTTTTTTCCACCTTTTATTCCTTCACCTATTTCAAAAATAATCTCTCTTAAACTTATTCCCATAGGTACTTCTACTAGTCCTACGTTATTTATCTTACCTGAAAGTGCAAATACCTTTGTTCCAGGAGATTTTTCTGTTCCTACTTCTCTAAACCATTCTACTCCATTTAATATTATTCTTGGAACATTTACTAAAGTTTCTACGTTATTTACTACTGTAGGCATATCCCAGAAACCTTTTTCTGCTGGATATGGTGGTTTAGAAGTAGGTTCTCCTCTTTTTCCTTCCATTGAATGAATAAGTGCTGTTTCTTCTCCACAAACAAAAGCTCCTGCACCAAATTTTATCTCAATATCAAATTCAAAATCAGTTCCAAAAAGATTTTTTCCCAAATATCCTCTTTTTCTTGCTGAAACAATAGCTTTATCCAATCTAGAAATAGCTAGAGGATACTCAGCTCTAATATATACCAATCCCTTTGTAGCTCCAATAGCATATCCTGCTATCATCATTCCTTCAATTACAGAGTGTGGATCTCCTTCTAGTATTGATCTATCCATAAATGCTCCTGGATCTCCCTCGTCAGCATTACATACTATATATTTTTGTTCAGCATGATTTTTAGAAGCAATATCCCACTTTATACCTGTTGGGAATCCTCCTCCTCCACGTCCTCTAAGTCCAGAATCAATTATATTTTTTATTACAAACTCCTTAGTCATCTCACTAATAGCTTTTTCTGCAGCTTTATATCCATCATTTCTTAAAAAATCATCTATATTTTCTGGGTCTATTACTCCACAATTCTTTAAGACTCTTCTTTCTTGTTTTTGATAGAAGTTCATTTTTTTATAATCTAAAATTGCTTCTTGACTTACAGGGTCTTTATAAAGTATTCTTTCAACTTTTTTATCCCCTATAATATCTATTTCAACTATCTTTTTAGCATCTTCTGGTTTTACTTCAATATAAAAATTATTAGCTGGAACTACTTTTACTATTGGTCCCTTTTCACAGAATCCAAAACACCCAGTCAATACTACTTCAACATCATTTATATTTCTTTCTTTTAATTCTTTTTCTAAATTTTCTTTTATATCTTTACTTTTTGATGAAAGACATCCAGTACCACCACATATTAAAATTTTCTTATTCATATGTCCTCCTAAAACTACATCTCAATTCCTTAATAATTTTTTATTTTTCTAAATTTTTATAATTTTCTATTATTTTTTTTACATCCTCTGGTTTTACTTTACCATGAACATCTTTACCAACAAGCATTACAGGTGCCAATCCACATGCTCCTACACATCTTAAAGAATCTAATGAAAATAATCCATCTTCAGTAACCCCACCTAATTTTAAACCTAATTCTTTTTGAAGTGCTTCAAGTATTTTCTCTGCTCCTCTTACATAACAAGCTGTACCTGTACAAACAGATATTGGATATTTTCCTTTTGGCTCCATAGAGAAAAAATTATAAAAACTTACTACTCCATATACTTTCGAAACTGGAACTTCTATTTTCTCAGCAATAAATTCTTGTACTTCTTCTGGAATATATCCAAATATTTCCTGTGCCTTATGAAGTATTATAATTAATGAACTCTTCTTATCTTCTAGTGTTAAAATATAATTTTCTAGTTCTTTAAATCCAACATTATCTTTACATATCATACTATCCCTCCTCATATCTTACATTAATTTTATCACTTTGTTTAAAAAAGTCAATATTTTTTTCTTTTTTTGAATAAAAATTAATCGTTTTTATAACAATAAATTTATGTTGATTTTACTGATTTTTTATAAAAATGTGATTAAAATCATAAAATATAAACGATCATTTTTTGATATATTCTAATTTTATTTGATTTAAACTTACAAAACAAAAAATAAAAAAAAGCTTAGCGAATTCCTATCCTCCCAGGAGGCTTCCCTCCAAGTACTTTCAGCGTTTATGGGCTTAACTTTTAGGTTCGGAATGTTTCTAGGTGTACCCCCATAGCTATTTTCACTAAGCATTGACAATTATTTAATTTAAAGCTTGGCAAGTTCCTATCCTCCCAGGAGGCTTCCCTCCAAGTACTTTCAGCGTTTACGGGCTTAACTTCCAGGTTCGGAATGTTTCTGGGTGTACCCCCGTAGCTCTTCTCACCAAGCATTATTAACTTCTTTTAATGTAGCACAGATTTCTTTCACTCATCTGTGTCTCATTTAATATAATCGTAACTTTGTTACTCTTTATTTAATGGAACATTCAAAACTATATAGTAATATCAGGTAACGCTGATTCCTTTCAGTCATCTGCGTCTAAATAATCATAG
>NZ_GL987987.1:128700-196657 GCF_000158195.2 Fusobacterium mortiferum ATCC 9817 | reverse complement strand
CATTCGTTTCCAAATGTTGTCCCAGACTGCAGGGCAAGTTCTTTACGCGTTACTCACCCGTCCGCCACCATCACCCGAAGGATCAAGTAGACTTGCATGTGTTAAGCATTCTGTCAGCGTTCATCCTGAGCCAGGATCAAACTCTTCGTTCAATCTATATAACTCAGTAAAATTTACTGATTGTTTTACACCAATTTATTGTTGTGTTTGCATTAATTGTCTTTCTCTATTCTGTTGCTAATGTCCTAGTTTATCAGTGCCGCTCTCTCGCGGACAAGGTATATATTACCACAAATAATATTTTTCGTCAATACTTTTTTCAAAATTTTTTAAAAAATTTATTTTATTATATATTTAAACTAAAATTATAAAAATTTAAAAGGATTAACTTCTATAAAATCTAAAAATTAATCCTTCTAACTAATAATTTATATAAAACTTAGTTTTTATATTTTTTCTTATAAATAAGATTTTAAAATTTCAACTTTTCCTTTTAAAACTGTCTTTAATCCAGCTGGAATGAAATATGTATCTCCCTTTTTTATAGAGTAAGAATCACTATCACAAATAATCTCTCCTTCTCCATCTAATATCGAAAGAATTTTAAAGTTCTTATTTGTTTCATCCTCAAATTCTCCCTCTATTAAGTATTTATCTACATTAAAATATTGCCCTCTTACTAGCTCTTCTTTCATTGCGCCTAACAATGAAATTTTTTGTCTGCTTTCAGAAGTTGTAACTTGGATATCTCCTTTAAAATCTATTACATCTAAAGCTTTATCTATATGTAATTCTCTCAATTTTCCATCGACTAATCTATCAAAATCATAAATTCTATAAGTTGTATCTGAATTTTGTTGAACTTCACAAATTAAAATAGAACCTTCTAAAGTTGCATGAACTACTCCAGGTAATAGATTTATAAAATCTCCCTTTTTTACTTTTATAGTATTAAATAAATCTGTAAAATCTTTTTTTTCAACTTTTTCTTTAAAAATTTCTTTTGTTATTCCTTCTTTTATTCCTAAAATAAGTGTAGCATCTTCGCTAGCTTCCATTACATACCAACATTCACTTTTTCCAAATTCTCCCTCTACTCTAAGAGCATACTCATCACTAGGATGAACTTGAACTGATAATCTATCATTTATATCTAAATATTTTATAAGTAATGGAAACTCTCCTTTAAATCTTTCAACTATCTCTTTTCCTAGTATCTCTTCTTTATTTTGTTCTATGACTTCAACTAAAGTTTTTCCTGCATACTCTCCATTTTCTATATATGACAATCCTCCTTTATGAGAACTTACTTCCCAAGACTCACCATATAAATTATCATCTGGAAGTTCCATATTTAAAACTGTATTAAATTTTCTTCCACCCCATACTTTTTTTACTAATGTTTTCTTAAATTTTAATGGATACATTTTTACCCTCCTTAATATTTCATTTTTACTAATATATTTTACAATTTATTCCAACTTTTTGCTAGTAAGTTTTTTATTTAATAATTACATTTTTATACTTTCTATGTTAAAATATAAACTGAGGTGAGATTATGGAAATAACTGTTAAAAATTGGGGAGTTACAAAAAAAATGAAAAGGTTTTAATGTATACTCTTAAGAATGAATTTATGGAAGTTGAAATCATAAATTACGGAGGAGTTCTCAGAAAAATATCTACTCCTAATAAGGAGGGAGTTTTAGAAAATGTAGTACTAAATCTACCTTCTATAAAAGATTACGAGGAAAGATCTCCTTACTTTGGTTCTCTTATAGGTAGAAATGCTGGAAGAATTAGTAATGGAACTTTTTTATTAAATGGAGAAACTTATACATTAACTAAAAATAATGGAAATAATAATCTTCATGGTGGAATAGATAATTTTGGACATAAAGTATGGAGTGTTGAAGAGATTAAAGATGAGGATTTTATTGGAGTTAAACTTTCTTTAGAAAGTCCACATATGGAAGAAGGATTTCCTGGAAATGTCAAAATTGAAGTTAAATATATTTTAAAAGGAAATGAGTTATCTCTAGAATATTATGGAACTAGTGATAGACCAACATATCTTAACTTAACTAACCACACATATTTTAATCTTAGCGGAGATTTTAAAAGAGATATTACTGATGAATACCTTCAATTAGATTGTGATGAATTTATAGCTGTTGATGAGGCTACTCTTCCTGTTGAGATAAAATCAGTTGGAAATACAGCCTTTGATTTTAGAAATTCAACTCTTTTAAAAGATTCTTTATATTCTGATGATGAGCAAATTAAAATTGTAAATCAAGGTCTTGATCATCCTTTCATCTTAAAACATAGTAGAGAAAAGGTTATTTCTCTTGAAGATAAAGTTTCTGGTAGAACTTTAGAAGTAGTCACAAATCAACCAGCTGTAGTCATCTATACTGGAAACTATTTATATGAAATTGGAAAATTAAATGAAAAAATAGAGTGTAAGAAACATATGGGAATCTGTTTTGAAACTCAAAACTATGCTGATGCTTTAAGATTTTTACCTGATAAAGCATTTATTACTACTCCTGATTCTCCTTACATTCAGAAAACAAAATTTATTTTTAATGTAAAATAATATATATTCTTGGAGGGAAGATGCAAACAATTATTTTATATTTATCATTATTTTATTAGGTTTCTTTATTACTAAAAAACAACTTATTCCAAATAAGTTAAAAACTAAGATAGGTCATTTACAAAATTTTGCTCTATATTTTTTACTTTGTTTTATGGGATACAAAATTGGTGCAGATGATAAAATTATAAATAATATTTCACAACTAGGAATACAAGCTATTATCATCACTTTATTTATCACTTTTTTTAGTGTTCTTGTAGTTTTTTTAGTATATAAAGGAGATAGAAAATAATGTTAGGTATTATTATTTCAGTAATCATAGGAATACTTGGTGGTTTATTTTTTAAAAATGGTTTTATTTTAGAAAATATTGATTCTTTTATAAGTTTAGGACTTTTTTTACTATTATTCTTTGTTGGAATGGATATTGGAAATAATAATGAAGTTTTCAACCAATTAAGAAATATGAGTAAAAAAATACTTTTATTACCTATTATTACAATTTTAGGTTCTTTAATTGGTGGAGCTATAGCTTCTTACTTTATTTCATTATCTTTAGGAGAAAGTATAGCTATCTCTTCTGGTATGGGTTGGTATTCTTTTTCTGCAATTGAACTTTCTAAAATCAATGCACATTTAGGAGGAGTTGCCTTTTTATCCAATGTTTTAAGAGAGCTTTCTGCTATATTATTCATTCCTTTTATTGCAAAAAAAATAGGTTCTTATGAATCTGTTGCAACTGCTGGTGCTACTGCTATGGATTCTGTTTTACCAGTTATCAATAAAAGTAATCCTCCAGATGTAGCTATTATCGCTTTTTATTCTGGACTTGTTATTACTATTATTGTTCCGATACTTGTACCAAGTGTTGTTTCTCTTTTCAAATTAATATAAGTTAAGCAATCTATTTTTTAGAAAGTTGACAAATTTACTAAGAAATGGTAAGATAAATATGTTAAAAATTAAAATAATTATGAGGTGAATAAATATGTCAGTTTTTGAAACTTGGGAGGAAAATCTATACGATTCTACATTTAACACGGTGTATGATGCCCTTGTTGATGAGTATAAAAAAGGTCTTATTACTGTTGAAGAATTAAAAACAAATATTGAAGAGCAACAACAAATTCTTCTAAACGCTTTCTTTGAAGGAGAAACTAAATCAGCTTATTGCAATGCTGTTGTAGATGCTCATCAATTTGTACTTGCTATGATTAAGCAAGGTAAATTAACTGTTGAAAATAACTAGGAGGTTATTATGTCTAAAAAAGTTTATGTGCTCTTAGCAGAAGGATTTGAATTAATTGAAGCTATGACTCCTGTAGATGTTCTTAGAAGAGGTGGAGCTGAAGTTGTTACTGTTTCTATTACTGATAATAGAGAGGTTACTTCAGCACAAAAAGTACCTGTTATTAGTGATACTACTCTTAAAGAAAAAGATATTACAGATGGAGATATGATTATTCTTCCTGGAGGATATCCTGGATATGTTAACCTTGGAGAATCTCAAGAAGTTGGAAAAGTATTAAAATATTATGTTGAAAATAATAAATTTGTTGGAGCTATTTGCGGTGCTCCTACCGTTTTAGCTAAAAATGAGGTTTTCTTAGGTAAGGAATTAACTTGTCACTCTTCTGTTGTAGAAGAAATGAAGAGATATAATTACAACGGAAGTAAAGCTTTTACTGATGAAAATCTTATTACTGGAATGGGAGCTGGACTAGCTTTAGATTTTGCTTTTGCACTGGCTGAAAAATTATTAGACAATGAAACTATCCTTAAAGTGAAAAAAGGAATGGAACTTATTTAAAATTAAAAGGAAGAGTTGAGCTTTTAGCTATTCTCTTCCTTTTTTATATTCCAAAGCTAATTTTAATAATTGTTCTTGAGTATTATATTCTGGATATTCTAGTACTTGATTTAATAAATATTTTAATACTTCCCCTATATTTTTCCCTTGTTTAAAACCATTTTCTAATAACTCTTTTCCACTTATATTTAAATCTTTTATTGAAATAGGTAAATTTTTTTCTACAATATCTTGATAAAGCTTTTCTAATCTCTCTATCTGTTCGAAGTTGTAGGGAGGTCTATGAGTTTTTCTATCCGCTCTTAATACCTGAAAATATCTTAACATATCCTCTTTTTCTAATCTATTCATCATCTTTTTTATAAATTTTTCTTCATTGTCTATCCTGTAAACTAGATGATATTGTATAATCCTATAAACTTTCTCTATACTATTTTTATCATACCTTAGTCTTCCCATTATTTCCTTAGCCATTTCAGCTGAAATTAATTCATGATTATAAAAATGTCCTTTTCCATCTTCTCCTAATGAAAAACATTTAGGTTTTCCTATATCATGGAAAAAAATTGCTAGTCTTGTAATTAAGTCCATGTCAGTTTCTTTTAAGGCTTGTAGAATATGCTCATCTACAGTATAGATATGATGAATGTTCCTTTGATTAAATCCTCTACACTCTTTCCATTCAGGAATAATTATCTCCAATATTTTTTTATCAGATAATATTTTTAAAATATTATAGGTATTTTTTCCAGTTATTATTTTATCAAATTCTTCTCTTATCCTTTCAACTGAAAGATTTTGTAATAATTCTCTATACTTTGAAATTTCTTCAACATCTTCATCTAAATGTTTTAAATCTTTAGTTGCTAAAAATCTAAAGTATCTCAATATTCTAAGTGGGTCTTCCTCTATTCTTTTTTTACATTCTCCTACAAATCTCAAAGTTTTACTCTCTATGTCCTTTTGTGAATCACTATCTCCATAATAAAATTTCTCTCCATCAAAAGCTATTGCATTGATAGTAAAATCACGTCTTTTTAAATCTTCATAAATATTTTTTGTAAACTCTATCTCCTGTTCCTTTCTATCTTTTGGAATTCCTTTATCCTGTCTCATCTTAGCTATCTCATAGTGTACTCCATCAATTTTTATCTGAATAATCCCAAAATGTTTTCCTATCTCTTTAGGAGAATATTCACTAAAAATATTTAATAACTTCTCATACTCTATATCTGTAACAAAGTCACAATCCTTTGGTTCAAGGCCTAAAAGAGCATCTCTCACATACCCTCCAACAATATATCCTTTTCCATTTTTTTGTAAAATATCTAAGATAAGTTTTATATTTCTATCTAAATACATTTTCACCTCCTATTTTTATATACATTTAGAAAAGAAGGTGTTGTAACCGTAAAATTACAACACCTACTATATTTCTAATTAAATTTTAAAAATTATTTATCAAATTTTGCTTGAGCTTCGTCAACAATCATATCTAAAAACTCATCAAGTTTCATAGAAGTTTGCTCTTGAGAACCTCTTCTTCTAATATTAACTTCTCTATTTTCAACTTCATTTTTACCAATGATTAATTGAACAGGAACCTTATATTTTCCATTAGCTTCTCTTATCTTGTATCCAATAGATTCTGCTCTATCATCTAGCTCTGCTCTTATTCCTCTCTCTAGTAAAGTTCTACAAATTTCCTCAGCATAAGGTTTTGTTTCATCATTGATAGTTAAAACTTTTACTTGAGTAGGTGCTAACCATAATGGGAAAGCTCCAGCATAGTGCTCTATTAAGATTCCTATAAATCTTTCGATAGAACCATAAACAACTCTATGAATCATAACTGGTCTATGTTTCTCTCCATCTTCACCTATGTAGCTTATATCAAATCTTTCTGGTAAGTTGAAGTCTAGTTGGATAGTTCCACATTGCCAAGTTCTTCCAATAGCATCTTTAATTTTGAAGTCTAATTTTGGTCCATAGAAAGCTCCATCTCCAGGATTTAATTTATATGATTTTCCTATTTTCTCTAGTGCTCCTGCAAGTGCTGATTCAGCTTTTTCCCAAATCTCATCAGAACCAATAGCTTTTTCTGGTTTTGTAGATAATTCTATGTGATATTCAAATCCAAATAATTTACTGTAGAATTTATCTATTAAGTTTACTACTCCTATAATTTCCTCTTCTATTTGCTCTGGTGTCATAAATATATGAGCATCGTCTTGAGTGAAACATCTAACTCTCATAAGTCCATGTAATGCTCCAGAGAACTCATGTCTATGTACAGTTCCTAATTCTCCACATCTTATTGGTAAATCTTTATATGAGTGTAATTGATATTTATAAGCAATAATTCCTCCTGGGCAGTTCATTGGTTTTATTGCAAATTCTGTTTCATCTATTGTAGATGTGTACATATTTTCTCTATAGTTATACCAGTGTCCAGAAGTTTCCCATAATTCTTTATTTAACATAATTGGAGTCATTATCTCTGTATATCCAGCAAGAGTATGCTCTCTTTTCCATAAGTTGATAAGAGTATTTCTTATTGCCATTCCTTTTGGTAAGAATATTGGGAATCCAGGTCCATATTCACTTACGAAGAATAAATCTAACTCTTTTCCTAGTTTTCTATGGTCTCTTTTTTCTGCTTCTTCTAATAAAGTTAAATAATCTTTTAATTTTTTCTCATCTGCAAAAGCAAATCCATATATTCTTTGTAACATTTTATTGTCAGAGTTTCCTCTCCAATAAGCTCCTGCTACTGATTTTAGTTTGAAAGCTTTTAAGTAAGAAGTAGATGGTACATGAGGTCCTCTACATAAGTCCATAAACTCTCCTTGTTTATAGAAAGATAACATCTCACCTTGAGCTATCTCTTTTATAATCTCTACTTTATACTCTTCTCCTAACTCTTCAAAGTGCTTTATAGCATCTTCTCTAGTCATCATTACTCTTTCAATTTTTTCATTTTCTTTTACAATTTTTTTCATTTCAGCTTCTATTTTAGCTAAATCTTCCTCTGTAAATTGCTCTTTTGGGTCAAAGTCATAATAGAATCCATTTTCAATAGCTGGTCCTATTGCTACTTTTGTTCCTGGGAATAATCTAACTACTGCTTGTGCCATAAGGTGTGCAGTAGAGTGTCTTATTATCTCTTCTCCCTCTTCTGTTTCTGGAGTTATAAATTCTATTCTAAACTCCTCTCCATTTAATACAGTTGACATATCCACTAATTCATCATTTACTTTAGCAGCAACTGATTTTTTAGCAAGTGAGTTACTTATACTTTTAGCTACTGTAAATAGGTTTACTTCTCCTTCAAACTCTTTTACGTCTCCGCTTGGTAATATTACTTTCATATTTTTCCTCCTATATCATCAATTTTGCAATTTTTTCTAATCTATTACATCTTTTACTTTTAATCCATCAAACATATATGTTTGTGGCTCAGTATGTTTTTTAGCATCAGTATCAGCACCAATACCAAATATTGGATTGCTTGGGAATGTAAGTAGTGTAAATTGAAGAGCTGCTCTCCATTCATAATCTCTAGCACTTAAAACATATTGTTTCTCAAAGGCTAAAGACCATTGATAGTAACCCATCTCTTTTCCTATCTCTATACCTAAGCCATCAAGTGACGTTTTTCTTTTTCTTTCATCATCTTTTACTTTATCAGTTAAATCTTCATAAAATTTAGCATAAGTTTTTAGTGTCCAACCTTCACTTGGTTTTCCTATTTTAGTAACAAAGCTAAGCTTATGCTCTCTATCAATCTTTGTCCATTTACTATCTTTCCAGTCAGCACTTTCATCTACTTGATATCCTATACCAAATCTATTTTGAGAATAGAAAACTCCCGCTTGTATCTCTTTAAGAGAGTTCCAATAATCTCCTGTTCTCTCATATCTAGCATCATTTCTTTGTAACATTAAATTTACTCTAAAATTACGTTTATATTCAGCCATATCTGTAAAATCATCATAGATACTTCTATTTAATTTGAAGTCCACATGATTTCTCTCTCTATTTCTTAGAATATCTCTTACTCTATATATCTCTTGTGGAGTAAGTGAAGTAGAGTCTTTATCATACTCTATCTCAGCATATCTTCTAAGCTCTTCATCTGTAAATCTCTTATCTCTATACTCATATCTAAATGATACTACATCAGAGTTTTGACTATTATAATTTTTTCCATCTAAAATTAAATTTCTAGCATTTGGTTCATTGTGATTATAAGTTTCATAAGTAGCTCTATAATAGTTTTCTATCTCATCTCCACCATCTAAGAAAGAGATTCCATAGATTTGATTTTTAACATCTAGTTCTTTTCCATAATTTTTAGAATCATAGTTTGTTCTATCATCTCTACCTTCACTAAAATCTAAACCTAATTTATTATCTCCAAATGTATATTCATAAGAATAAGTATTTAATCTAATTTTTTCTTTAGCATTATCTGGGGCTTCTTCTTTTATTCCATTAACATAATAGTATCTTCTACCATTTTCAGAAAATTGTCCAATATCCCATATCTTAGAATCTATACTGTTATTTTGATAAGATAATTTATGTCCTCCAAGGTAGTAAGTAATACCATAATCTCTAAAAGTATAATAATTATAGTTCTCTCCACTTTGAGTTTCATCAGTATACTTTCTATCCTGTCCATAGTTAAGTACTAAAGATTTATCTCCATCTATTTTAAATTCTAAGTTATTTTTAATAACTTCATTATTTAATTCATCAGTAGCTGGATTTTCTGCTCTTTTGTAATCTATTGTATAGATAGTTTCTGTATTTCCTACTGTTGTACTCACTGTATCAACTACTTGATAGATATTATCTTTATTTTTTAATCTTATATATTCAACACTTCTTCCATCTGTTTTACTGCCAAAGTTTATACTTCCAGAGTCATAATCATATCTTTGATAGAATAGAGTTAAATCATTAGCCATAGATAAATCTACACTTCTATTGATATTATTCTCATTATTAAATAGAGTCATAGTATGGTTTAATTTTAATTGAGTCCTTAAAGTAGAATCCTCTCCACTTGCATAATTTCCTTTTCCTCTATTACTATATGGATTGTATCCCTTACTATACTCATCATATCTTACTCCTCCAAATAGAGCAAGCTCTCCAAAATCATCTAAATCTATCTCGTTTCTTTCAGCAGTTACTTCATAGAAATCTGACTCATTTATATATTTTCTATAGCCATCAGCTGTATATATTCCTGTTCTATCCCAGAACTCCTCTTTAGTCTGTCCACCAGCAAATGAAAATTTTGTAGTTTCATCAAATATATCTACATATCCTCTTTGTTGTTCAAAGTCGCTATAAATAATATCTTCAAATCTATTATATTGTTTACTTCTATAATTACCTTTTATTAATTGGTCTTCCATTGGAACAGAAGTCAAATCTTTTCCACTATTGATAGCAGTTCTTTCTGCTTGTGTCATTCTTAATGGATCATTTCCTAAATCTAACTCTCTAATCTCAGAATAGTAATCATATCCAGCTTTTATCTTATAATCTCCATAGAAATCATATTCACCAAAAGATACTCTCAAATCTTTTGTATCAAATCTATTATACTCTTTTACTGTACTTGGAGAGTAATCAGCTTTAAAGTTTGTTCCATACATACTTTGATATGTTAATAGATTATTAAGTTTTGGGTCTCTTTCCCAAAGACCTAATCTTCTAAATCTATCTCCATTTTTCTCATCATAAGTAAATCCAATTTTAGTATCTTTATCTAAAAACTCAAATCCAAAATCTTCAGCCTTTGACTGAGTATCATTAAAAGTAGAACCTGGATCCATATCATATAGATAATTATAGTATCCACTTATTTTATAATCAGCATTATCCTTTGTTAACTCTACTTGACTGAATAAATCATTATCTATACTACTTCCATAAGAGATATCATCAATATCATCATATACCATAAGAGCATATGCTTTTTTATCATCAGTAAGTTTTAATCTACTTTTTAAGGTAATATCCTTATTTTCTCCTAGGTTTTTCAAATCAGCATCCATACTAAAAAAACTCATAGTATTTGTTAAATCTGGACGTAATCCTTGCTCTTCTCTTTTTCCAAATGCTCCTTTACCATTTCCATCGGCATCTGTTCTTCTTAAGGCATATTCATTTACTATATCATCTAATCTAGGAATCATATTATAAGTAGCATTGATAGTATTAAAATATAATTTTCCCTTTTCTCCATTATATTCATGAGTATAATTTATTCTGTATCTTTTTTCTCTCTCTTCATGTGATAATAATTCTCCATCAGTAGCCTTGCTCTTATCTATACTATCCTCTTTTGAATATACTAACCAATCATCAATATCTAGTTTCATAGTACCAAATTTTTCAGTTTTATACCAGTTTTCCCATCTTCCCACTAAGAAGCCCATTTTATCTGCAAATTTTGGAGCAAATCCACCTACATATTTATCTCCACTATCTCCATAAAGAAATCCCCATGTAGTATTCCATCCATAGTAATCATCATCTCCCCACTCTGGAAATAATGGAACCATAGATCCCTGCCTTATATTTGCTCTAAACCATGGAAATCTAAAAGGAAGTTTACTCTCATCTCCAATATAAAAATCACTATTTTTTAAAGTAATCTGCTTTTCTGGTTCTATTACCATATTTTCAGTTAAAAAGTGATACCCCGCATCATTAGGATTTCTCGTTTTATTTATATTATAATCAGTTGTTAACCAACCGTCATTAATATATATTTTTTTATCTTTATACTCTACCTTATCTCCACCGAAATATATTCTATCATTTGGTTTTTCAGCACCAGTTATTTTTTCTACTTCTAAATATCCAAAGTTATTGTAGAAAGTTCCTTCACTTCCGTCTAGTGCTACCTCTCCACCTTTTAGTGACTGTAAACTAATATCTCCTTGTTCATTTGAAAATAAAGTTTGTAACTCACCATTTACATAAACTCTATTTTTATCTATATCTCTTTTTAAATCATAAGCTTTTAATTCTAAATCTCCCTGCTTAAGATTTAATCCATTATTAGATTTCATTGTATTATTTATTAAATCTATTTCAACTTCATCCGTGCCAGCTAAGATAGAACCTTCTCTCTCTTTTTTCAGTTCTATTCCAGAGTTGGAAATGTCCGTTATCACTGGTAGGTTATCCAAACCTAATATAGTTAACGAAACAACTATAAATGCTATTGCTAATCTTATCCTATCTCTCATAGTTGTAATCCTCTCTTAAAACTAAATATTATTAGGTAATTATACCATATTTATACAATAATTTACATAGATTTTTCATTTTTTCTACAAAAATAAAAACTGACTAAATAGTAAAACTACCTAGTCAGCCTTCATTATCTTATTTCATATAATTTTTCTTTGAGCTCCTCTTTTGATTTTAATCCATTTATTTGGCAAATCTTATTCCCATCATCCATAAACATTGTAACAGGAACACTTGTTATTCCAAATTCAACAGCTAAGTTAGGACTATCATCTACATTTACTTTAAATATTTTTATACACTCCTCTTTAGCTATCATCTCTAAAATTGGACTCATTATCTTACAAGGTCCACACCAATCTGCAATAAAGTTTAAAATTACAAGCCCTTTTTCTTTCTTTAGCTGCTCTACAAAAGTTGTATCATCTAAATTTATAAAAGTATTCAATTCTTCCTCCTAATTTCTGAAAATTCTTAATTTTAGTAGTTAGAAATTGCTCTCCTATAATTTTACACTAAAATTGGAAAAAATCAAGTACTAATTATATAATTTAGTTATAATCTGATTTTTTCTAATCTCCTCTCTTACTCCTTTTATCACAGCTACTGACTTAGAAATATCTCCTACTAAAATTACTCCTTTTAAAATATCATTTTGGAAGAAGAATTTTTTATAGATATCTCTTGTTGCATTATAATCTTCTACTATCTCTCTACAATCAGCTTCACATTTTATCTCTCCAATAGAAAGAAGTTGAGTATTCATTCCTTCGAAACTAAGTGGTTGTACTTGCTCAGTATATATTTTTTCCTCTCCACAAATATTCGCACCTACCACTTTTCCTTGCTCCATAGCTACTTGCCAAAGTCCTATTATTTTCCCATTAAATTCAGCTACATCTCCACAAGCATATACATCTTTTAGTGATGTTTCCATTCTTTCATTTACTACTATACCTCTTTCTATTTTTATTCCAGAAGATACAGCAAACTCTAGATTAGAACGTATACCAGCACTTACTATTACAAGTTCTGCTGCTAGCTCCTGTCCATCTTTTAAAAGAACTTTTTCTACTTTCCCATTTCCTGCAAATCCTTTTATCTCTACTCCAGTCATAATATTTACTCCTGAAGTTTTTATCATCTTTTCTAATAGAGAACTTCCTCTTTCATCTAATTGTCTAGGTAATACTCTTGGCATAACTTCTAATACAGTTACATTAGCCCCAAGATTTTTTATTCCCCAAGCAGCTTCTAATCCAAGAACTCCTCCACCTATTATTACTACATTTTTACATTTTTTAGCTACCTCTTTTATTTCAAGAGTTTCTTTTAGTTCTCTTATTACTCTTACACCCTCTAAGTCTTTATTTTCAAATGGAGGTACAAAACATTTTGCTCCAGTAGCTATTACTAATGAGTCATATTTTAATTTCTCTCCATTAGAAAGAATAACAGCTTTTTCACCATTTAAAATAGATGTAACTTCTTCATTTAACATCACTTTTATATTTCTCTCATCATACCAAGACTGTTTTTTTATCTCCATTCTTTCCATTGGAATATCATTATCTAATATCTCTGTAAGTCTTGTTCTGTAGTATGGTAAGTATCCTTCTTTTGAAATGATAGTTATTTTTGCTAATTTATTTTTAGCACTGATAGAATCAGCTACATTTACAGCAGCTACTCCTCCACCTATTATTACTACATCAATCTCTTTTGCAATAGAATTTTCTGATACTTCTACTTCTACCAATTCAAAAAGCTCCTGTCCTACTCCACAAACTGGACAAGTTGCTGGCTTTTTATCATAATCAAATAACTCATCACATACTGTACATCTCCATTTTTTCACTAACATTTCCTTCACCTCTTAAATTATCTATTATCTCTTCCCATAACTATTTTAAAATAAATTAATTTCTCTTTAGTCTTTCTTCCCTTTCTCTCTCTGCTTGAGATTTATTTACATAGAATGGCTCTAATGTATATAGGTTATCTTCTTGCATATCAATAGCCATCTGCCCTGCTAAAACACTTCTAGGTATAGAGTTTCCTTTTGAAACTATTTTTGCTTTCTCTCCTAATACCTCTTTTATTATTTTTTCATATGCAATAGCTCCATCTCCACAGAAGATTACATTTTTGTCTCTTAACTCTTCTAAAAGATCTCTTAACTCTCCATCTTTATACTCTGAAACTCTTTTAATTCCTTCTTTTTTTTCATAGATTGAATAATATACTCTCTCTTTTCTAGCATCTAAAAGTGAAACTATTACCCCTTCTCCACACTCTGTATTTTGAACTAATAAATCTAATTCATTTACTCCTACAATACTTTTTTTTGTTCCATAACATAGCCCTTTAGCTACAGCTACCCCTATTCTTATTCCTGTAAAAGACCCAGGTCCAACAGTTACAGCCACTCTATCTACATCTTTTATAGAAAGTTTTGTCATCTTAAAAAGATTATCTATCATCTCCATAATAACTGCTGAATGATTTACTTTTACATAGAGATTTAACTCTCCAATAACTCCTATTTTATCATCAAATAGAGAGACACTTCCTATCTTAGTTGCTGTATCAATAGCTAAAACCAACATACTCTAACATCTCCTTCTCTTTTGCCTCATTTCCTATATATCTCAATTCTACCTCACGAGTATCTTCACCATGATAATTTAATTTTACTTCTATATACTCTTTTGGTAACTCACTCTCTATTATATTAGCCCACTCTATAAGAAGTATTCCATTACTATTTAGATAGTCTTCATATCCTACTTCATATATTTCCTCTGCTTCTCCTAGACGATATACATCAAAATGGTATAGAGGTAATCTTCCACTTAAATACTCTAATACATAGTTAAAAGTTGGACTTTTTATATTTTCATCTATTCCTAATCTTTTAGCAAAATGTTGAGAGAATGTAGTTTTTCCAGTACCTAAATCTCCTATTAAAGCTATTACTGTATTTTCACAAGAGTAATCAGCTAATTTTTCTGCTAGATTATTTAACTCATCAAATGTGAGAATTTTATTCATTCTCTCCTCCCTCATCATCTTCCTTTTCATTTTTAAATTGTATCTTATTTACTATGTTAGTTGTAGATTTTCCTTCAACATAAGATAAGATTATTACCTCTCCGCCATTTTTTTCTACTGTGGCAGTTTCTGGTAATTGCTCTTTTGTATAATCTCCACCTTTTACATGAATAGATGGCTTAATTTTTTCTAAAGTTTCTATTGGTGTTAATTCATCAAAAATAAGAGTAAAATCTACTGCTTTTAATCCAGATAACATCTCTGCTCTATCTATCTCATTATTTATAGGTCTAGTTGGTCCTTTTAATCTTCTTACTGATTCATCTGAGTTTACTCCAACTATTAAAACATCTCCCTGTTTTTTAGCATCATTTAAATATCTTAAATGTCCCACATGTAAAATATCAAAACATCCATTTGTAAATACTACTTTTTTCCCTTGTAGTTTTAATTCTTCTATCACTCTTGCTGCTGTTTCTCTACTTAAAATCATAATATTACCTCCCATATAGCAAGTTTATATTCTCTTATATTCTATCATATTTGTATATTTTATTAAATAGAAAATAAATTTATAAGCTATACAAACTAATAAATTCATGAATAATCTCTGCAGTAAGTCCCCAGATAATCTCTCCTTGATAATTATAGAAATATACCTCTCTAGCTCTTCCTAACCAAGAGTTTCCATATCTAGCAGGTAATCTTAATTCACTTGTAGAAAAAAGAGGTCTATTTTCCATCTCAATTTTTTCCATTCTAGGAGTATTCTCTTGAAAAAATTCAAGAGGTACTAATAGAACTTTTTCCACCTCATCAATATTATAATTTAATTCATCTATACTCTTAATATCTACATACCCAACATATACTTCTAAAATTATTCCATTAGGACTTACTAAACTTCCAAATTTCCCTTTTAAATTTATTTTTTCTCTAGCTACTCCCAACTCTTCAATAGTCTCTCTTATAGCTGTATATTCAGTTGTAATGTCATCTTTGTCAAATTTCCCTCCTGGAAAAGATATCTCTCCTCCCTGTCTAATATGTAAAGCTCTTTTTTCTAAAATAATATACTCTTTACCATCTATTTCTACAATAGCTATAAGTACAGCTGAGGTTATATATCTATTTTGCCCTATTATTCTCTTCTCTCCTTGAGCTAATATCTCTGATAACTTATCTCCCATCTTCTCTCCTTTATCTTTATTTTTAATTTTATCACTTATATTAGTTAAAGGAAAGAAAAAAGAAGAAAAATTTTTAAGTGCTGAAGTTAATTTTAAAACTTCAGTTCTCTTCTTAATTTTTCTTCTTTAAAATCATAATTATTTTCTATTTTTTTCTACCATATTTAAAAAATATCTGTGTAATGTTGTATCCTCTGTTAACTCAGGATGAAAAGATATCCCTAACATATTTTTTTCTTTTACAGCTATAATTTTCCCTTCAACTTCTCCTAAAATTTCAACCTTTTCTCCTACTGTTTCTACATATGGAGCTCTTATAAATACCATTTCTATTTTCTTTTCTATTCCTTTGATACTTCCTAAATATTTAAAACTTCCTAACTGTCTACCATAACCATTTCTTTTTACAGCTATATCCATTACTCCTAAATGAACTGTATCATCACTAACTAATTTTTTAGCTAGAAGAATTAATCCTGAACAAGTTCCAAATACTGGCATTCCATTTTTTATCTTCTCTTTTAGAGGTTCTAATAAATTAAACTCTCTCATTAATTTTCCCATAGCAGTACTCTCTCCACCTGGTAAAATTATTCCATCTACCTCTTCAAGTTGAGATTTTTCTTTAATATATATACTTGTAGCTCCTAATTTATCCAACATTTTTTTATGTTCTAAAAAAGCTCCTTGTAAAGCTAAAATTCCTATTTTCATAATTAATAACCTCTATCAGACATTTTTTCTTTCTCTCCTAAGCTATAAACATTTATTCCGACCATAGCTTCTCCTAAATCTTCTGATACCTCTGCTAATATCTTAGGGTTATCAAAATTAGTTACTGCTTTTACTATTGCTGCTGCTCTTTTAGCAGGATCTCCTGATTTAAATATTCCTGATCCTACAAAAACACCATCACAACCTAATTGCATCATTAGAGCAGCATCTGCTGGAGTGGCTACCCCACCAGCAGCAAAGTTAACTACTGGTAACTTTTTATTTTTATATACATATTTTAATAGCTCATATGGAACTCCTAACTCCTTAGCTATATTATATAACTCTGACTCTTCTACTGAACTTATTCTTCTAATCTCTTCATTCATTCTTCTCATATGTTTAACAGCTTCTATTATATCACCAGTTCCAGGTTCCCCCTTAGTTCTTATCATACTTGCTCCCTCTTGTATTCTTCTTAGAGCTTCTCCTAAATTTTTTGCTCCACATACAAATGGAACTTGAAATTTAGTTTTATCTATATGAAATCTATCATCTGCTGGAGTCAATACCTCACTTTCATCTATATAATCAATCTCTAAAGATTCTAATATTTGAGCTTCTACAAAATGTCCAATTCTAACTTTAGCCATAACAGGAATAGAAACAGCTTTTTGAATCTCTTTTATCATCTTAGGGTCTGACATTCTTGCTACTCCACCATTTTTTCTTATATCAGCTGGGACTTTTTCCAAAGCCATTACAGCACAAGCACCTGCTTTTTCAGCTATAACTGCTTCCTCTGGAGTAGTAACATCCATTATTACTCCTCCTTTTAACATCTGTGCTAAATTTTTATTAAGCTCATATCTTGACATAATTATCACCCTTTATTATTTTTTATATTCATATTATAATAAGAGTACCGGTACAATTATATTATTTATAAAAATATTATTACATATCTTTGTCATAAATTCAATTTTTTCATTTCGAATTGTACCGTAACAATTTTAAAAGGAGAAAAATAATGGATAATTTAAAACTTTTTCCTGGAGATACTCTATATTTAAAACTATATAACTTTTTAAAAAAAGATATTGAAGATAAAAAAATTTTATCTAAACTTCCTAGTATTAGAAAATTAGCAAAGAATTTTAATATAAGTATTTTTACAGTGATAAGAGCTTATGAACTATTAGAGAAAGATGGATATGTTGCTAGTAAAAAAGGAAGTGGTTTTTTTATAAAAAATAATAGGAATCAACATATTTTTTACTCTGAAGATTATATGGCAAATGAAGATTTTAAATATAATTACTTCAATGAAAATTGTACAATTGATTTTTCTTCTGCATCTCCTAAAAGTAATTTTTTCCCCATTGAAATTTTAAAAGAGAGTATTAATAAAATATTAGATACTGATGGGGAAAAAGCCTTACTCTATGAAATGCCACAAGGAAATATTAACTTTAGAAAAACTATTGTTAATAATTTAAAAAGTTTTAATATTTTTACAAACTTAGAGAATATTCAAATTATATCAGGGGCACAACAAGGAATTAATCTATTGAGCCAAATTTTAATTCAAAATGGAGATGTTGTAGTTCTTGAAAATCCTACATACAAAGGAGCAGTAAATAGTTTTTTAAATAGTGGAGCTTCTATAAAAAAGATTTCAATTGAAGATGATGGAATCAATTTAGATGAGCTAGAAAGTTTTCTTAAATTTAATAAGATAAAACTTCTCTATACAATACCAATATTTCAAAATCCTACTGGAGTAACTCTCTCTGAAAAGAAAAAAATAAAACTTTTAAAATTAGCTGAAAAGTATAACTTTTATATTCTTGAAGATGACAGCAGCTCAGATATATATTTTAATAAAAAGATTTTACCTTTAAAAAGTTTTGATAATAATAATCGAGTAATCTATATAAAAAGTTATTCAAAAGTTTTTATGCCTGGTTTTAGACTTGGATTTATGATAACTCCTAACTCTCTTATCAATGAAATTATTCGAGCTAAATACTCTTCAGACATTTCAACTTCAGGATTAAATCAAAGAATATTTCAATATTTTTTAGAAAATGATATTTGGAAAGAGTATACTGAAAAACTTAGAGTTCATTTTAAAGAAAAACAACTCTTCCTCATTGAGAAACTTTCAAATATAGATAAAATTTCTTTTTCTAAACCTCAAGGGGGGCTCTCTTTTTGGATAAAACTTCCTAATAATATAACTGGAGAAGCAGTATATTTTAAACTTATTAAACAAGGAGTTAAAATTATTCCAGGAGTTGTTTTTTCTAATGATTTTCCTAATTATATTAGATTAAGCTTTGCTCAATGCTCACTTGAAGATATAGATAGAGGAATTGAAATATTAAGAAATACTATTGAGGAATTAGACTCTTTTTGATAATAAAAAAGGGGGCTTCTGCCCCCAGCTCTATAAACTATTGTTACTACTCAGCTATTTATGATTTAAAAAGAAAACTAAGAATTGTTCCATATTCCAAGAAGTTGATTAACTATGAGCTTATTTCACTAAAAATGCAAGGGTTAAGTCTTCGACTTATTGCATTTTTTAGCGTTCGATTTCGCTGAGTTAATCTAACTTCTCTTCATAAATTACACAATTCTTTGAGTTTTCTTAAATTAATTTAGTGGCTGAGTAGTTACAAACTATTTAGTTCCAAATATTCTATCTCCACAATCTCCAAGTCCTGGATAGATATATCCTTCTGCTGTTAATCCTTGGTCAATTTTAGCTGTATATATAGCTACATCTGGATGTTTGTTTAATAATTTTGCTATTCCTTCTGGAGCAGCTACTAAACACATAAATATTATATCCTTTACTCCACTATTTTTTAAATAGTCAATAGCATATACAGCTGAACCACCAGTAGCTAACATAGGATCTACTACTATTACCTTTCTAGATGTAATATCTACAGGAAGTTTACAGTAGTAATATACTGGCTCTAAAGTCTCTTCATTTCTATATACACCTATATGTCCAACTTTAGCAGTAGGCATAAGGTCTAATATACCATCTGTCATTCCAAGTCCTGCTCTTAAGATAGGAACAATAGCTAATCTATCTTGTAACTCACACCCTGTTGTTGTCATAAGTGGAGTTGTAACCTCTTTATCTTGTAATTTTAAATTTTTTGTTGCCTCATATGTCATAAGTTTTGCTATCTCATTTAAATTTTCTCTAAATGATTTTGTATCTGTATCTACACTTCTCATAATTGTTAACTTATGTTGAATTAATGGATGATTTATCTCTATAACTGCCATTTGTTCCTCCTTAATTTTATTAAATAACTTATGAAAGTATTATATCATCTTATCTTATAAAAAACAATAGGGCAGTTCATCACTTCATTTTAAAAATAAATGATTTCTTGCCCTTTAGTTAAAAATTATTGATATTTTACTCTAACAGTCATATTTGTTTCATACTTTCCTAAATCTTGAGCTCCTGCCGCATCAACAGACCCTGTAACTATTAATGTTTTACTTCCATCAACTAATGCTACTGTATTAGTATTTAAATCAACATGTTCATCTAATATTCTAGGTAAATATATTATCTTACTATCTTTATTAGTTGTATTAATTAGTTCTATTGGTACATTTTTTGTAAGCATTCCTCCATTAGCTATAGCTGAACCACTTCCTGTTGGATAGAAAAATAGTTGAACATTCTTTCCTGCTGTTCCTTCTATTTTAATTTTTCCTTCTTTCATTGGAGTATCTTTAATTTTTCCCATAGGTACAGTTCCAAAATCTAATTCTTCAACCTCTAAAGTTATAGGTGCTACCACTTCAGCACTTATTTTTAAATTTCCAGAAGCATATCCATACTTATTATTTACTTCATTCATTACATCCTCTATCCCTGCTGCAGTGATAATTGTTGAAAGTGCTAAAACTCCTAATAATATTTTTTTTCTCATCTATTCTTCCTCCTTTATTTTTATTTTTAAAAAATATATAAATATTTTTTAAAACTTTACATCTTTCTTAAAATATACTTTTCCATCTTTATCATAAATTTTAAAAATTCCTCTTTTACCTTTTAGATTATTTTTTAAAGAAACTGCTAATGAAATTGTTTCATTCCCTGTTCTAGCTGTATAACCTAAAATTCCTGTTAATTTTTCTTTTGTATCTAAAATTTCTAAAGAATATAACAGTTCAATTGAAGAGTTTCCTTTAGAATTGGTATCACATTTTATTAATAAATTTTTACCTTTTCCTATTACCTCTACATTTTTTACTTCTCCATCTAATCTGATATTATCTGTAGTTAAATACACTGGGATAGCCATCTCTGTTATAAATTTAATATTACTTACTAATGTATCTACTTTTTCTTCTGTTTTAGCTTCTGTCTTTATTTCAGAAGGTATCTCTCTAAAAATTAAATTACTTTTATATTGACCATCTTTTACATTTGTATCTGGCTTAAATCTAAATCTTGTTAATTGTGTCCCTCCGGGTTTTAAAAATATATTTTTAGGCACAATTGTTATATTTTTATTTACGTTATAATCCTCTCCAAATTCTTTATCAGCTTCTGGAAAAATCTCTATTCTTAATGGCTCTAAAGTATTATTTATTATTTCGACCTCATAAACTCCTACTTTTTTATAATCAACATCAAATTTTGTAGGATAGACAGTAAAACTTAACGAATAACTTATTCCTGTTATTAATATAAAATTCCTATTATTTTTTTCATTTTTTTTCTCCTTTTATACCAATTGCTATTTCTGTAATAAAACTTAATTTTGTTGAAAATTGAGATTCAGAGTTCGTTGAAATTTTCTTTATTCTATTTGGAACTTCTCTAAACACCATTAAATTTTTATAAACTCCTATTTGTTTATTTTTATTTTCTTTAACCTTAAACCTTATAGTTTGTTTTCCTCCTGGTCTAATAGAAATGATTTTAGGAAATATTACAATATCATCTATTAAATTATTTTCTAAATATTCTGGAATAATTTCTGTATAAGCTTCTATTCTCAATGGTTCAGCAGTATTATTCATCACATAAACTTCATGAATAGAATTTTTATTTAAGTCAACTTCAAATTCTGTTGGAGCTATTGAAAAATTAAGAGAAAAACTTTTAAATCCTAATAAAAAAATCAATATTAATTTTTTTAGCATTTTATTACCCCCCTATAAATTTGAAAGAACCTCATTATACTTAATATATTCTAAGTCATAACTAATATTTTTAAATCTAATTAGAATATTGTCTTTAGTATCACTCTTATTATCTGCCTTTTCAATAATATTGCCCTTTTCATCAACTTCATTGTTCTCTTTATAAATCGTACTTTGAACTATTTGACCCTCTTTATTGTATACAATCATTCTTCCATTTTTTAATCCATGATTATAAGTTACTACCATTTTTAAATTTCCATCATTATAATAAAGTCTCCATAAACTTTCACGCTTATCATTTTTATATTTACCATCTAATTGTAATATATTATTATTAAAGTATATTGCAATTTTCCCATCTAATTTTCCCATTGAAAAATTTACTATTGAGTCTAATACTTCATTTTTAGAATAAATTATCATTTCTCCATCAACTAGTCCATTTTTATATTCAAGCTTTTTTAAAAGGTCCCCATTATCTCTGTATACAGTAACCTCTCCTGAAATAATTCCATTTTCAAAATTCTCATATCCTTTCACTCTATTATTGGGATAAAAATATGTCCACTGTCCAGCAGGTAAATCATAATTATATTTTAAAATTGCATGTATCTTCCCATTTGGAAATTTAATAAACCAATCTCCATTTTTTATTCCTTCAACAAACTCTCCCTCACATATATATTCATCTTTCTCTATCTTTATTACTCCTATATACTTCCCATTCCTCACTCCTTTTTTATATTCTTCTCTTATATTTTCCCCTATAAAAACACCTGTAAAACTATTTTTTTCCCCTCTTCTATATACTATTCCATCTTTTACTTGCTTTTCAGATATATCAAATTCAATAGAATAAGAAAAAGAAATAAATATAAGCATCATTATTAAATATTTAATTTTTTTTAAGTATCTCATAAATCTCCTTCTTAACCTTAAAATTTTTTAGCTACTCTATACCTATTAAATCATCAAATTCATCTAATAACTCATTAGATTTTATAGATTCAATATTATTTTCTGTTTTTCTGATAAGCATTCTTGTGTCAAGTCCCTCTATATATATTCCTTCATCTGGATTTTCTAATTTCACTTCTATATCTATTTCTTTTGGCTCAAACTCAACATTTTCAATTCCCAAGTATAAAAATCTAAGTTTATATTTCCCTGGAGTAACATCATCTAAAAAATACATACCATCAAATTCTGGGTCAAACTCCTTGTAAATTTCATTATCTTTTATTAATTCTATACTTGTGTTAGCTATATTTTGAGTGAATTTTTTTTCAGAAAAATCATCAGTATTCCAAATATTTCCTGTAATCATTGATATTACTTCTAAAGGAATATCAACATTTATTGTTCTTGAATTTTTTACTTTTATTTTTAAATCTCCTTTAGTACTTTTTAACATTACATCTATTGTTTTCTGATTTACTTTTAAAACTATATCATCTTTATTTGAACTATCATTTATTATATAATATCCCTCTTTATTTGAAACTCCACCCTTATTATCTGCTAAAACTTCTACACCTTCTACTACCTCATCTCCCTTATCATATACTCCGTTACCATTTCTATCTAAAAATACTCTTCCTTCAATTATATAGTTATTAACACTGCTATTGTTATCTAATGTTTGAAGTGGATTACTTAGATTTATTAATTTAGTTAAAGATATACCTGAGCTTTTTTCAATATTTTTATTTTTATCTATGTCTAAAGTATTCTTAGAATAAACCTTTATAAAATCATCTAATTCTATATTAAAAGCTATTCCATAAGTTATCTCTCTTCTATTGTAATTATATTCTGCTTGTAAACTTATATCCCCATATAATTTATTTTTTATTAATTCTATCTGTCTTTTAGTAAGTTTTAACTTATAATCTTGCTCTGTCTCTAAATTATCTTTATATTTTTCAATTCTTCCATCTAAAATTATACTAAAATCTCTTGAATAACTTAGTGTTGGATTATATATTGTACCTTCATTTCCTTTTGTTAATATCTTATCAACTTTTAATGAGAAAGAAACAGGATTTAATAGAGATGTATACCATAATAGATACAAACTTTTCTCATCTAATTTTTCTTTAAAAATGTCTTCTCTTTTTTCTTATTCATTCCCAATTCTAAAATATTTGTTTTAAACCCTTTACTTACAGAAAAAGAGCTTTCATTTTTTAATTTTATTATTTTTGAAATTTTTTCTGAATAAATATCGTGTTGTAATTTTAAATTTACATCATAAAATTTTTGTAAAATAGATATATTATGAATAAAGTCAACATCATCTAAATCTAAATAATTTTTATAATTTATTAAAGTTGGAAAATTTTGTAATCCTGTATTAAATATAGTTGAAGTCTTTAAAAAATTATATTTTTTATTATCTAAATCTTTTAGATTTTGAATTTCAGCACCCAATGTTAAATAGTCATTTACTCCATAATAAAGTCCATATATGTTTTGAAAATCTCCATTTGAAGTACTCTTTCCACTTTGAGCAACTACTTTTTTCTTCCCATTTTCTAAAATATTTTCATCTCCCAATGAATATACCCATTTTTCCTCTATTTTTCCATTTTCATAATAAATTTTTAGTAGATATGTAGAATTGAGAATACCATCATTTATTTCAAATTTAAAATTATTATTTATTATAAAAGTATAGTCTAGTAAAACATTATTTCTATATATTTCTACTGATTCAGCACCTATAGCCTCTCCTTTTATAATTGTGATTCCATTTTCTCTTCTCGTATAAGTAGTATCTCCATTTAAATTTATACCTATTACATCAGTATCTATGTTTAAAAAGCTTGGAGTTACCATATTAAAAGTTCCTATTGATAAATTATTTTCCTTATAAAAATTTGAATAAGACAATTTTGCTGTTGATATCTCTGACTTTGGCTTTAAGATACCATTCATATAGTATTCCCCATATAATAACTCTGTTCCATACTCATAGCTTAAGTAATAGTTATTTTTTTCTTTAAAATCATCAAAACTATAATTTACTTTTAATAAACCTGGTCTAAATATTCTTCCTTCCATTACTAAATCATGATTGTCAATTTTTTTATTCTCTTTATCTTCTAAACGTATTCTTTCTAACTTTCCTTTTGCTCTATGTTCATAAGATAGAGTAAAATTAGGCTCCATTTCAAGGGATAAAATTGCTGGATTATATTTAGTAAGCTTAAAATTTAACTTTTTACCCAATACTTTATACCTTACATATAACTCTTCATCTTCTACAAAAGCATCATCACTATTAAACTTTACATTTATTTTCTTCCCATCTAATTCCCCTTTTATCCCTTTATTTTTAATATCAATTTCTAAAGTAAAAATTTCTAATAAATAAAATAAATTATTACATCCTATATAAATTTCATCTGTAGCATAATCATATTTTACTTTAAAAAAATCATCTTTAATTTTTCTTACTTTTACTTGAATATATGTTTCCTCTAAATTTTCATTTGTAATTGAATAGTTAATTTTATTAATTAAAATAAATAAAAATATTGTTATTAATAAAATTTTTAATTTACTGTTCATATTCTACTCGAACTATAAAATTCCCCTCATAGGTGCCTTTATTTTTAGTGGAAGTTTCACTCTCTCCATCTATTAAAATATCTTTTAAACTAACCATTCCATTATTTGATTCATTTCCCTTGTCTTTATTAAATTCTTTTATTAAAACTTGACTATTATTCTCTCTAAAACTTAAACTTACATCCAAGCTATCTTTTTTTTCATTTGTTATTTTTGCTATCTTAGGAATTTTAATTACAACTCTTTTTTTATTTTTTCCCTTTATCTCTATCTTTGCTGGATGACCATTATTTTGTGAATTTTTAGTGCTCAATCTTTCTCCAGCAAAGACAACTCCCAAATTCATATCTTCAATCACTTTTACTTGAACATCATTAATTGGATTTAGGGTCATTAAATCAAAATCTAGTAAAATTGGATTAGTTCTATCTGTTATGTATCCTATTTCCAAACTTTCTAATGTTTTAAAAGTCTTATCAGAGCTATCTTTCCAATCAAAAACCATTGTTCCAGAAAATTTTAAATCTAATTCTTTTACTATTTTTTCTTTTAGATTATCTTTAAAATAAATTTTATTTCCTACTTTTTTATACTGAAAAGACTTAAAATCAATATTTATTATCTTTAAAAATTGATTTCCCATTCCATTTGAAAAATAAAAAAAATCTTTTTCTTCAAAATCCTCTCTAGGAATAATTATATCCATTTCAAAATCTATTCTTGTAGTTTTTCCTATAATTAAATCTTCAGTTTTATTTATTTTTATAAAATCAGCTCTATATACTTTTGAAAAACTAATAGTATAAATTATAATAAAGAATAAAACTATCCATTTTTTCATAAATGTATCCTCACTTTTTATTTTTTTACTCTCTGTATTACTTCGCCTTCACCTAAAATGTATGTTTCCTTATGCTCTATTGGGATAAAATAACGTCCACTATAAATCAAAGATAATATTTTATCTAACGCTAAGAAAGCCTCATCTTGACTTTTAGATTGTTTCATCAATGATATAAATGGTCCTATAGAATCATGTAGCTCTTCACTTGCCAAATCTCCTATCAATATTTTTTCTAAGCTCGCTCCTAAATATTTAGAACTTATGGTTATATTATATACAGCAATATCATAGTCCTTACTTCTTAATTTATGCATAAATTTATTTAAATCATATATTTTTAACTCTACTTGTAATCCTTCTTTTTCTAGTTCTCTTATTACTTTATTAGCCATTTCTCTACTGTGAATCGTATTTAAACACATTATTTCTATTTTTCTTTTATCTAAATTATTCTTTTTAATTATTTCCCTAGATTTTTCTAAAGAATATTCTTTTTTTAATTTTGATAATTTAAACTTATTTTCATTTAACCCTTTTATCTTCAAAAACATTTTTTCTGGATAAACAGTTTCTATATCTCTATCTATTATTGATTCAATAGCTTTTTTTTCGTCTAAAGAGTATTCATAATTATTTCCAAATAACAGAGAATATATATCAAAAATATTACCTTGTTCTATTTTTATTCTATCGGTTATAGCTCCTATCTCTTTAGCTTTTTCTATATCTTCTTTATATAAATCATAGGTTATATACTTATGAGCTTTCATAGAGTTTAATATTCTTTGGTAACTATTTAATTCTCCCCTTACCTCTACACTTTCAAAATCATATTTTTCCTCTTTATAATATTTGTTCTTTTTCAAAAGAAATGCTTTATTTTTTTCTTCAGCTACATAATATATTCCACTTCCTAATATTTTCCCATCTACTCTTTTTATTATAGAAATAATAGGATTAGTCAAAGCTCTTTCTAAAGTTACATCTGGATATTTCAAAATAATATAAAACTCTCTATCATTTATTACTTTTACCTTTTTTATTGAATCATATGACATATTCATAAAACTTCTTTCTATGAAATCCTCTATTGAAGCTTTTACATCATAAGCTGTTATTTTATCCCCATTATAAAAATATATATCATCTTTTAATATACAATACAGTTTCGTTTTATCTTTCCATTCAGACTTTTCTAATAGGCAATTTTCCACATTTCCATTTTCATCTATTTTAAAAAGTTGTTGATATAAGTAATCAATCAATCTTTTAGAATATGTATCCCTAACTAAAACTGGGTCAAAAGTTTCTGCCCTTACCTCTTGTTCTAATATTAACTCTTTATTTTTACTACTCTCTATTTGAAATATTTCATTTATCTCATCATCAATTATCGAAAAACTTCTTACTGCAACTATAAGAAAAAAAAATATTACTTTTAACATATTTTTTTTCATTTTATATCCTTTCTATTTTTTCCCTCTTTTAATTAATAAAACTATATAAACTAATATAACTCCAGCTAAAATTCCTTCAACAACAAATCTTTTTAAATTTAATTTTGGAACAACCATAGTATTAGCAACATACTCTATCTCATCAGCCGAATAACTTAATAATACTTCATTTAGTATTTTCATTAATTCTCTATCTTTAAATGTCATCTCCGTTGAAATCTCAAATTTAGATTGACTAATTTTATATTTTTTATCTAAATTTTCACTTCTTAAATAATAGTTTAAATATAATTGTGTTCCTATAAATACACTATTTTTAGTACTTTTTAAATAATTCATTCCCTCATCAAATGAACTTACTTCTATTATTTTTTTATTATTTAACCTTGACAGTAAATTATTTAAATTTGTATCCTTTAATTTTATTATTGTCATTCCTTCTAAATCTTTATAAGTAAGTATAGTAGCATCTGTTAATTTATTAATTCCAACTATTTTATTTCTCAAATATCCTCTACTTAGAGTTGATTTATCTTTAGTAAAATCTACTCCATTTATATCCCAAGCTTCATCTTTTGAAAGAACATATCTTACTGGAACTCTTAAAATCTCTTCTATTTCTTCTCCTATATATGGAACTACTCCCTCTGACTTAGTTCCTCTACTCTTATAGTAAGGAAGAAACTCTTTATCTGGAATTAAAACTTTTAAGTCTTTATATCTAATTTTTATATCATTGTATGTTGGAGTATCTTTATATAAATATTTAAAATATTCTATTCTATTTTTTTTATTACTCTCTAATAATTTTTTATTATCGAATTTTTCAATATTTTTACTAAAAAGTTGATATAGGTCTTCTCTATCTTTTCTTATTCCAATGTACTCCTTTACATTCATTGTTGTAAGAATCTCTACATCAGGAAAATTACTACTTTTTTTTAGATTTGCTATCACTGCAATATCAATATTTCCAGTTATTAAAGCATAGTAAATATCCTCTTCATTCCTAAAGATTGTAACATCACTTTCTGGAGTATCATAATAATTTTTTAATCTCTCTATCTCTTCTATTCCTTTTCCAAAATATCCAACTCTTAAATTTTCTTTTTCATCTATATTTTTTAAGTCTACTCCTTTTTTAGCTATTACATATATCCTCTGTGTATATGCTGTTTCAATATAACTATAATTTGAATCAAAATTACCAAGTTTTCTGATTTGAATATCAGCTAAATTTTTTTCATCTTTTTTTTCAATTTGATATTTGAATTTATATTTTTTATCTTTATTTAAAAAATCAAATAAATCTACATATTTCCCCTTATATTTATCCTCTTCTAAATTTTGATAAAAACTAAAATCCACTCTGCCTTTAGGATAAGAAACTTTTATTTCTTCCATTCCTAATATATTTATAGTGATTAATAAATATAAAAACATAAATATTTTTTTCAAAATCTTCTGCCCCCTAATAATTAATATATTCTGCTCGAATAATTACTGCTCCTTTATAATCATCTTTTGCTAAATTTTTATTTAATTCAGCTATATAACCATCTATTCTTATTAATTTTTCCTCTTCATTAACAAACTCTAATTTTTTTAAACTACTCTTATCTTGAACAAATAATGTAGCATCAAATTTTTCTCCCAATCTATTTTTCATTTTCAATTTTAAATTTTTTGTCATTTCTTGGAATTGGTTGCTCTCACTATCTCTCCAAAACATTTTTACCTTTCCTATTCCACTTACGCTTACTTCACCTTTTGTTTTAGCCTCTATATTTTTTCCTCCAGCTATAATATTACCAAACTCCACATTTCTTTTAACCTCTAACTTTATAGGAGTTAATATTTTTGCAGATATATTTACTGTTGCTTCCCCAGCAAAAATATTTATTGAGAATAAAAATATCAAAATTATTAAACTTTTCATTAAAACTCCTTTTATCTTAAATATTTAACTCTTATTGAAATTACTCCCTCATAGTTGCCCAACTCTATATTTTTATCCGTCTGTATACTTCCTTTTAAATTTATCTCTTCACTTCCTTCATCAGATAAATTTAAAGTTAATTTACCATTAGAATTTAATAAAACCTCTTCTCCATTTTTTCTAAAAAACTTTGCTTTATAAGCAATTTTATTTTCTTCATTTTTTATTCCTTTATAATATAAGTTAAGTATATTTTTCATCTCTTCTCCATTTCCTTGCAATTCCAAAGAAACTATCGAATTTGATTCTCCATCTATATATATCATTCCAGGAACATCTGGTTCTCTTTTTTCTTTTCCTCTTACTATTTTTCCAAAATTGACATCATTAGTAGTTATCGTTAAATTCTCTACTATTCTAGCTGTTACATCCAAAGTTATTTCTTCTGCTATTGTTAAAGTATTGATTATAACCAATAATATTAATATATAAATTTTTTTCAACCCCTTTAAAATTAAAAATTAATAAAATTATATTATAACACTAATATAGTGTATCATTTTTTTTTTTGTCAATTATAAGAACACATATTTTAATCAAAGAAAAATTTAAGTCAAAAAAAAAAGAAACTGTAATTTTTAAAATTACAGCTCTTAAATAATAAAAATCAACTCTCTCTAAAGGCTCTCATTATATCCAACTAAATATTTATCCATTATTTTCCCATATGTTCCATTTTTTTCCAATTCTTTTAAACCTTTATTTATTTTTTCTAATAGCTCTTGATTTTTTCCTTTCAATACCATTACTCCACATTCTAAATGTGGCTTTTCTTCTATGACTAATTTTATTTTTTCTCCCTTTGATATATTATATCTTATATATATACTATCTTCAAAACAAGCATCTGACATATTATTAACTACATCTTCAACTAAATTTAAATCATCATCTAAATGTACTAAATAAAAATTATACTTATCTGATATTTTACTAACAAAATCATGCCCTACTGTCCCTGTTCTGATTGTTACTGTCTTCCCTTTTAAATCTTCATAAGAAGTTATATCTGAATCCTCTTTAACTGCTAAAGCAATTCCATTTTTTACATATGGATTTGAAAAATCATATTTCTCTTTACGTTTATCTGTTATTGTCATTACTGAAAAAATAACATCTACCTCTCCATTATTTAGTGCATTTATAGCTCCTTGAAATCCTAACTCTAAAATTTCATATTTAAAATTCTGATTTTTTGCTATTGCTTCTAATAACTCTATATCTATTCCTATAAGTTCATTCTTACTATTTCTATATTGAAATGGTGGAAAATTTATGTCTGTTGCTATCTTATATACTTTTTCTTGAGCTAACAAATTAAATGATAATATTAAAAATATTATACTCAATAATTTTTTGTATATTTTCATGAACTTCTCCCTATTTTTTATTTTTAAAAAAGCAGGAGGATTCTCTCCTCCTGCTTTTCTTTTTTTATAATATTTCTACTATTTGTTAATGCTATATTTTTTGTTGAATTTGTCAACTCTTCCAGCAGCATCGATGAATTTAGCCTTTCCAGTATAGAATGGGTGGCATTTTGAACATACAGCTACTTTAAGTTCGCTTCCTTTAGCATATGTTGATCTTGTTTCAAATTTTTCTCCACAAGTACACTCAACAGTTACAACATTATATTGTGGATGAATTCCGTTTTTCATATTTTCACCTTCCTACAAAAATTTTTCTTAATATCGGAATTATTTTACCATAATTCTTATAATTGTGCAACTATTTTTTGAATATATTTTAAAAACATTTGTAAATTTTTATTTTATGAGGTAATATATCTCTATAAAGGAATTTGTGGAGGAAAATTGTGGCAAAAAAATTTTATGCATACTTTTTAGAAAAAGAAAATATTTCTGGTATTGTAGAAACTTGGGACGAATGTAAAACTTTAGTCAACGGAAAAAAAGCTAGATATAAATCATTTCCCACAAGAAAAGAGTGTGAAACTTGGCTAGGTGCAGGGGCTAACTATGAAAAAAAAGCTGAGATAAAAAAGGAAATTCAAGAAAATCTTCCAATGGGAATATATTTTGATGCAGGAACTGGTAGAGGAATAGGAGTTGAAACCAGAATTACTGATGAGAAAGGAAACTCTCTTACTCACTTTAATTCCTATGGTTATATTCCAAATGAATTTGGAAATATTCACTTAGGAAAGGAAAAAACAAATAATTTTGGAGAGTTACTTGGACTTTTATTAGCTATTGATATTGCTACTAAAGGAAATTATAAACATATTTATGGGGATAGTAACTTAGTTCTATATTTTTGGTCTAAAGGGATTTTCAAAAAAGATAATCTCCCTTCTGAAACTATTGAATTAATTTTAAAAGTGGTGGAGGCTAGAAAAAAATTTGAACTTTCTGGCGGAAGTGTAGAATATGTATCTGGAGATTATAATCCAGCTGATTTAGGATTTCATAAATAAGGAGTGGGACTATGGAAACTTTTAAACTTTTTAGTAATGAACATTTTATTTTAATTATTTCTAATATTTTATTTTTTACTTTTTTACTATTCATAGCTAATTTCTTCAATAAAAGATATTTTGCAAAGATCTCAGCAATAACTATTTTTATTTTAAAATTAGCTGAATTAACATACAGACATCTCTACAATAATGAAGAGATTTTTCAGCTTTTACCACTTCATCTATGTAATATCACTTTAATATTTGTTATTATAATGATGTTAAGTGGTTCAAAGACACTATTTCAACTATGTTTTTATTGGAGCTTAGGAGCTATTTTTGCTATTGCTACTCCTGATGTAAAGTATTCTTTCCCTAATTTTATGACTTTGAGTTTTTTTACAACTCATTTCTATATATTATTTGCTGTAGTTTATGCTTATATCTTTTTTAAATTTCGTCCAACACTTTGGGGATATTTTATAGCATTTTTCGTAATCAACTTAATATGTTTAGGAGTATATTTTCTAAATGATTCTTTAGGTACTAATTATCTATATGTCAATAGAGTCCCTGATTTTTCATCTCCTATAAATTATTTCGGAGAATGGCCTTATTATATTGTTGTAGTAGAATTAATATATATTATCCTCACTTACCTTATCTATTTTCCTTTTAAAAGTAGAGCTGTAAAATTTGGAAAATCTAAGTTTTATTAAAGAGAAAAAAATTATTACAATTTAAATATTTATAATAAACTAAAATAAATCAAGAATGATTTTTATTCTTTAAAGTTAAAATTATTCTTGATTTTTATTATATTAAAATATTTCTCCTTTTATCTATAATAATTTTTTATTATTACAAAATAAAGAATTATAAATTTTACTAATATTTATCTGGACTTTTATATAAAAAAATATTATAATTATTTTGTAAACAAGAATAGTTATTTATATATTTATTATAAAGGAGAGGATAAATATGAAATCTTTTAAAGAGCTTTTCAAATCTTTACCAGTTGCATTTACAGGACTAGCTCTTGGAGTATCTGGAGTAAGTGGAGTATTAGCAGTTATTTTATCACCTATTTTTCTATATGTTGGTAATTTTATATCTCTTATGTTATTGTTACCTATTATTATAAAAAATATTTTACATTTTGAAGTTTTTAAAGAGGAATTAAAACACCCAACATTAGGAAGTTTTATTCCTACATTAGATATGGCACTTATGAATTTTTCTGTTATCCTATATGGATTCTCTGCTACTTTAGGTAAAGGATTATGGCTTTTATGTATAGTATTACATTTTATCTTCGCAGTATCTTTTATCTATCATAGATTTAATTCTTGGGATATACACCATATGGTACCTAGTTGGTTTGTTCCTCCTATTGGAATAGTTGTAGCTTGTGTTGATTCTACACTAATGGGAATGCCTCATCTATCACATGCACTTTTCTACATAGGATTTATCTTCTATATCATAATGCTACCAATGATGCTTTATAGAATAATCTTTGTTGAAAGAATAGATGATACTAGATTACCAACATTTGCTATTATGGCTGCTCCACCTAATCTTTGTTTAGCTGGATACTTAGTAGCTTTTAGTAACCCTAATCCAGTTATAATTAATTTTCTTTTCCCATTGGGATTATTTATGACAGCACTTATATATATAGCTATGTTTAGAATATTTAAAATCAGTTTTACTCCAGTATATGCTTCATTTACTTTCCCATTAGCTATTAGTTCAACAGCTATATTAAAATATTCTAACTACATTAAAGCTTTTGATTTAGGTAAGGGAGAATTTTGGTACACATTTGCTTGTGTAGCTGCTACTTTAGCAACTATACTAATAACTGGAATATTTATTAAAATGATGATTTTTGTAAAAAGAAATATTATTAAAGCTTAAAAATAAAAATTTCTTACAAATTTTTAAATTGAAATCAAAAATAAAATTTAAGAATGATGAAGATTGAAGAGAATAAATAGAGCAAGTCAGCGAAAGCAAACGCTAAAAAACACAACTGTTTGAGTGAAACGAGTTTTCCAATAGTAGAGGAGTTTTAACGACTACTACTATTGAGACACAGAAATTTATTTTCTGTGTTACATTAAGGAAACACTGAAAGCTTTGCTTTCTGTGTCTCAAAATTCTTAGAGAGCTAAAGCTCTTAGAATTTTGGAAGCCATACTTGCTCTTTATTCTTTGAACGAAAGTCATTCTTAAATTATTTTAATTTTTATTTATGGTCTGCTAAAACTCTCACAGCAGAAAAACCTAATAATCTACAAAAAGAAAATACTGTTTCTTGCATAATTCTATTAATTTTATAGAAATCTCTAGCAAAAATTATAGTAGATACAGGAGCTGCTGGTATATTACTATAAGCTTCTGCCAATTCAGGTGCTAAATCTTGAGAAAATTTCTTTACTTCCTCATCATTAGTAAATACTTCCCCTAATACTACCAAATCCTCTTCATGAAAAATTTTATAAAGAGCTGTTCCCTCATATCCTGTTATCTCCATGCTAAAATTTTTCATTCCCACAGGACTTAAAGATAATAGTTCCTTATGTTTGAACAGAGCTTCATGATTATTTTTTAATTCCAAATACATAGCTTCGATAGCTGGTTCCATTATCAATGAAACATCCTGTGTAAATCCTTTTCTAGTTAAAGGATTATAAATATTTATTTTTTTTAGTAACAAAAAAATCCCCCCTATAAAGCATATTGAGTATTGTACATAGTTTGATAGAATCCCCCTAGCTCCATCAACTCTTTATGAGTACCTTTCTCAATTATAGCTCCATCTTTCAATACTAATATTAAATCTGCGTTTTTTATGGTAGAAAGTCTATGAGCAATTACAAAACTTGTTCTATTTTTAGTTATATTGGAAATAGCTTTTTGCAATCTTAATTCTGTTCTAGTATCTACTCCACTTGTAGCCTCGTCTAAAATTAAAAATTTAGGATTCGATGCAATTATTCTAGCAATAGTAATAAGTTGTTTTTGCCCCTGAGATAATACCATGTTATCTTCACTTATTATTGTATCATATCCCATAGGTAATTTACTAATAAAATCATGAGCACAAGCAAGCTTTGCACTATTTATTATATCTTCATGGGTAATATTTTCATTTCCATATCTAATATTTTCCTCAATTGTCCCTGTAAATAGCCAACTATCTTGTAAAACCATTCCAAATAATTTTCTTATATCAGATTTTTTATATTCATCAATATTGATTCCATCAAGAAGTATCTCTCCTGAAGATATATCATAAAATTTCATAAGTAGATTTACTATTGTAGTTTTTCCTCCACCAGTTGGTCCAACTATTGCTACAACTTTTCCAGCTCCCGCTTTAAAAGAAAGATTTTTTAATACACTTACCTCATCATCATATGAGAAATTTACATCTCTAAATTCTATCTCTCCTCTTATTTTTTCTGGAATTAATTCCTTTTCTCCACCTATACTATCCTCTTCTAATTCCATAAAAGAAAAAAATCTCTCTGAACTAACTATAACAGCTTGGATAATATTATATGCTTCTGATATACTTGCAATAGGTCTATTAAAAAGTTTGGAATAAATAATAAAACTAGATAGTTCCCCTAAATTAATTTTTCCCTTTAACATAAATATAGCTCCTGTAAAAATTATCAAAGAGTACCCTATATTATTTATAAAGTTCAAAGTTGGAAAATTAAATCCTGAAAAAAATAGAGTTTTTATAGCAGTTTCACGATAATCATCATTGAGCTTTTTAAATTTTTCAATAGCTCTTTCTTCATAGGAAAATGATTTTACCTCTGCTTGTCCTGTGAGTATCTCATCTACATAACTATTTAATTTCCCTAAATATCTCTGTTGAACTCTTCTTTTCTCCTTGCTTTTCTTAGTTATCCCTTTTAAAAATAATCCAGTAACAGATACAAGAGCTAGTTGTATTATTGTAAGAGATGGACTTATGTATATCATAATTCCTAGAGCTGTAGATATAGTTAAGATATTTACTACTATTCTTGTTCCTATTTGAGATAAAGAACTACTGATATTATCTATATCATTTATAAGAATAGTTAAAATATTTCCCTGTGCCATACTATTAAATACTTTAAGTGGAAACTTATGTATCTTATTAAAGGCATTTTTTCTCATCACATTTACTATCTCTTGAGATATCTTATTCATTTTGATATTCTGTATTAAAGAGAGAAATGCTCCAGAGATATATGTAAAAAGTAAAGCCACTGATATCCCAGCTAAATATATAAAGTTTTCCTTGCTCATATCTATATGGATAACATTGACAGCTTTCCCCACTAGATATGGTCCTATCAAAGTCAAAATATTTCCTATTATGGCTAAGAATATTAAAAATAAAAATTTATATCTATACTGGTAAAGATATGGAGTCAATTTCTTTAATATACTCTTATTCATAGTTACACACCTCTGTTGTACATATCTCTTGTGATTCACAAATCTCTCTATATACACTACAATTTTTTATAAGATTTTCATGGGTATCGAATCCTGCTATCTTTCCATTATCCATCACTATTATTCTATCCATCTTAATAAGAGAGGATATTTTAGGAGATATAGTTATAGTTGTAACTGTTTTCATATAGGTTTTTAATTCCTCTTTTAGCTTATGCTCAGTAATAAAATCTAATGCACTAAAACTATCATCAAAAATGAGTATCTCTGGTTGTTTTAGTAGTGTTCTTGCAATGGAAACTCTCTGTTTTTGTCCTCCAGAAAGATTATTCCCACCCTTAATCAATTCCGTTTCATATTTTTCTGGAAATTTTTCTATAAACTCTTTTCCTTGTGAGATATGTGCTACTAACTCTATATCTTCTTGAGTAGCATATTGATTACCCCACATTATATTCTCTCTTATACTTTGAGAAAAAAGAAAAGCTTTTTGCAAAACTAGTCCAATCTTTCCTCTTAGTTCACTCTCTTGATATCTCTTAATATTTACTCCATCAATTTTTATCTCTCCCTTTACCACATCAAAAAATCTTGGGATAAGAGAAACCAGTGTAGATTTTCCAGAACCAATTCCACCTATTACTCCTATACTCTCACCTCTTTTAATTTTAAAATCTATATCCTCTAGTACATATCTATCACTTTTATCATAGGAAAAATACACATGATTAAATTCTAAAATATTATCTGAGAGATTTTTTTCAAATTCCTCCTGCTCTACTACCTCTATATTTTCTCCTACTATCTCCTTTATTCTTTTATATGAGATACTAGTTTTACTATAAAGAGTAAATAAAAATGAAAGAGCATTCATTGCAAATAGTATCATATTGAGATAATTGATAAAGGCAACTATCTCTCCTAAGTGCATATTTCCATAGTGTACATTTATTCCACCAAACCAAAGCACTGCTACTACACCTAAATTCATAATCAATGTTATAAAAGGAAGCTTACTTATCATAAGACTCTCAGCTTTTATACTTTGTTCTTTCAATTCATCATTTTTTTTGTCAAATCTACTCTCTTCTATCTTTTCTTTAGAAAGAGCTCTCACTACTCTAATTCCTGATAAATTTTCTCTAAGTATCAATGTCAAATTATCTAATTTTTTTTGTACCAAATCAAAAAGCCCAAAAGATTTTTTCATATAGTAAAGAGTTGAATAGATTATAAGCGGTGTTATTATTATAAAAATAATAGAAAGTGTTGGATTGATAATTATAGCCATAATTACTGCTCCTATTCCCGTAGTAAGCCCTCTCAACACCATTCTTATACACATCAAAAACATATTAGTAACTTGGTCTACATCTTTGGTTATTCTCGTTATCAAAGAGGCTTGTGAAAATTTATTCAGTTGGTTAAATGTAAAGTGCTGAATCTTTGTAAATATACTTTCTCTTAAATTTGCTCCAAACTCTTGAGAGGTTCTAGATGAAAAATAATTAGACAAAATAGCTGAAAGATATCCAGCTCCAGCTACTAAAATCATCTTTCCTCCCATAGAAAGAATATATTCAAAATCTTTATTAGAAACCCCAATATCTATTACCTTAGCCATTATAAGTGGAAGTGTCAAATCTGCAAAGGACTCTCCCATCTTAAAGAGGGCTGCTATTATTCCTCTTGGGATATAAGGTTTAAAATATTTAAACATCTCTCCTCCTAAAATAATTGGATTTACAAAGCATTTTTTTATTTAATTTTATCATAAAAAAAGAACAAATAATAGATTAAATCAATTAATTTTTATTAGTCAATAATTTTTTATCTTTGTAATATTTTTGTCATAATCATATGGTATCATTAATACATAATAAATCTTTCCCCAAAATATTTTATATAGAGTAAAAATAGCAGATGAAAATTCTGCTATTTTTATTTTTTGTATTTTTTTTCAAAGATGATATAATAAAATTAAAATATTTATTGAAAGGAAATTTTATGAAGAACGATATCTTAGATTTAGGTTTAGGAAAAAAAATTCAAAACTATAGATTAAATAAAAAACTTACAATAAAAGAGTTATCTGAAAAAATTGGAATGACATCTTCTATGTTAAGTCAGATAGAAAGAGATTTAGTTAATCCATCTATTGCTACTCTTAGAGCTATATCAAAAGCTTTAGATGTCCCTCTATTTATGTTTTTCAAAGAGGAAAATAATGAAGAGTTAGTAGTCAGAGCTAATAGTAGAAAATCTATTGGACTTCCAGAAAATAATGAAGTGAGATATGAGCTCTTAACTCCTGATACTAAAGGAAGTATTGAATTTTGTATGATGAATATCCCTAGTTACTCTTTCACTGAAGAGATAGGACAGAGTCATTCGGGAGAAGAGGTAGCTTTTATCTTAAAAGGGAAAGTTAAAATAGCAATTGGAAGTAGAGAGTATATTTTAAATGAGGGAGATAGTATTAGAATTCCTGCTCTTACTGAACATAGATGGATAAATGAAGAGAAAGATGAAGTAAAAGTTATCTTTGCTATCAATCCACCTAGTTTTTAATTCTTAAATTATTTTCAGTATTGACATTTTAGTAATTTTAAATTAATATATAATTAATAAAATTAATTTATAATTAAGTAGGTGTGATGATGGTATTAGGTAAAGAGATAAAAGAGTGGAAAGAAGAGTTTCCAATAATTGAAAAAATGTGTAACTTAGAAGATGTATTTTGGTTAAACGAAAATCTTCTATCAACAGAAGAGGTATTAAAAAAATCTGTAATCTCTTTTGATGAGATAGTTGATGCTAGTGAAAGACTTGAGAGATTTTCCTCATATATAGAAAAAGTTTTTCCAGAAACAAAAATAAGTAAGGGAATAATTGAATCTCCTTTAGTAAAAATTGATAAGATGAAAAATCTTTTAGATGTAGAGGGAGAAGTATATTTAAAATGTGATAGTCATCTTCCTATCTCTGGTTCAATAAAAGCTAGAGGGGGAATCTATGAAGTACTAAAATTTGCTGAAGATGTAGCTATCAAAAGTGGAAAATTAAAGATTACAGATAATTATGAGATTTTAGATAGTGAAGATTTTAGAAAGATTTTTTCTCAATACTCAATAGCAGTTGGTTCTACTGGAAATCTTGGATTATCTATTGGAATAATGGGAGCTAAGCTAGGATTTAAAGTAACAGTTCATATGTCAGCAGATGCTAGACAATGGAAAAAAGATATGCTTAGAAGTAAAGGTGTCAATGTTATTGAATATAAAGAGGATTATAGCAAGGCTGTTGAAGAGGGACGTAAACAAGCTAGTCTTGATAAAAATTGTCATTTTATAGATGATGAAAATTCTAAAACTCTTTTCTTAGGTTATACAGTAGCTGCTCTTCGTCTAAAAAAACAGCTAGAGGAAAAAAATATAGTAATCACTAAGGAAAATCCTCTATTTGTTTATCTTCCTTGTGGAGTAGGAGGAGGTCCTGGTGGAGTTATGTTTGGTCTAAAATCTATTTTTGGAGATAGTGTCCACTGCTTTTTTGCTGAGCCAACTCACTCTCCTTGTATGACTCTTGGACTTGCTACTAAGCTACACGATAAAGTTTGTGTACAAGATTTTGGAATAGATAATAAAACTGCTGCTGATGGACTTGCCGTAGGTAGAGCATCTAGTTTTGTAGGTAGATGTGTAGAAAATATTGTATCTGGTTCTTATACTTTAAGCGATGAGCAAATGTATATATATCTAGCTCAAATGGCAGATTTAGAAAATATTTACCTTGAGCCTAGTGCTTTAGCTGGGGTAAAGGGAATAGAACTCATTGAAAAAGATAAGGTTGGAGAGAGTTATTTGAAAGCCCACAATATCAAAAAAGAAAATATCACTCATATAGCTTGGGCAACTGGTGGAAATATGGTTCCTAGAGATATTATGAATGAATATGTAAATAAAGGAAAAGAATTATTAAAATAATCAAAATTGACAGAAAAAGAATAAAATAGTATAATAACAAAGGAATAAAATATATAAAAAAGCAGATGGGCGGCTGATAACCCACCTGCTTTTATTTTTTTGTAGGAGGATTTATGTTAATTAATTTTAAGAAAGACAGAGAATTTTTTAAAAATCTTTTAATCTTAGCTATTCCAATTATTTTACAAAACCTTATTGGAGCATCATTAAACTTACTTGATAACTTGATGATAGGTAGTCTTGGAGAAAACGCTATCGCTTCAACAGGGATAGCCAACCAATATTATATGCTTTACTACAATGCTACTAATGGTATAGTTATGGGAGCTGGAATATTTATGGCTCAATATTGGGGTAAAAAAGATATAAAAAGTATCTATAAATTTATGGGAATATCTCTTCTTTTCTCCCTTATTACAGCTATCTTATTTGTTATAGGTGGAGTCTTCTTTGCTGAAAATATTATGGGAATATTTACTCAAGAAAAAATTGTTTCTGATTTAGGAAAAGATTATCTAGCTGCTGTGGCACCTAGTTATATTTTTACAAGTATATCTCTCTCTTTTGCTATGGCTCTAAGAAGTGCTGGTTATACAAAAATACCTATGTACGCTAGTTTGATTGGACTAATTTTCAATGGAATTTTAAACTACATACTTATCTTTGGAAAATTCGGTGCCCCAGCTCTTGGAGTAACTGGTGCTGCCCTTGGAACTACTGTAGCTAGACTTATGGAGATGAGCTTTATACTACACACTATATATATCAGAGATAAAAATATTATAGCTGGTAAAGTTAGTGAGATGTTTACTTTTACAAGAGATTTAATCAATAAATTTATCAAAACTGCTACTCCTGTTGTATTTAATGATGTAATGTGGATAGGAGGAATTACTGTATATTTTATAGCTTACTCTAAACTTGGAACTAATGCCACTGCTACTATGCAGATAGCCAATACTATTAACAATACCTTTAATATCTTTGCTATTGGTATTGCTATTGCCACTAGTATAGTCATAGGGAATAAAATTGGAGCTGGAAAAGAGAGTGAAGCTAAGGAAGCTGCTATTAAGATAAATATCTTTGGAGTTTTCCTTGGAATTATTGTTGGAATATTTTTCTATCTTCTATCTCCATTTATTGTTCTTTTATTTAAGATTACTCCAGAAACAAAAGCTAATGTTATAACTGTTCTTAAAATAATGTCAGTATTTGTACCAGTAAGATTTTTTGGAGCTGTACAAATACTTGGAGTATTACGTGGTGGTGGAGATGTATTGTATGCTATTATTGTTGAGCTAATAGCTGTATGGGGAATAGGAGTACCTCTATCTTTTTTGGGAGCTACATATTTTAAATATCCTATCACAACTGTTTATTTCTTTGTTTGTATGGAAGAACCTTTTAAAATGATAGCTACTCTACCTAGATTAATCTCTGGTAAATGGATTAGAAACTTAGTAAAATAATCTAAGGAGAGGTTTGCCCTCTCCTTATTTTTATATAAATTTCTAAATAAAATATGATATAATATGAAAATAAAATCAAAGAAAGGAGAGAAGATGAAAGCCACAGGAATAGTAGTGGAATACAATCCTTTTCACAATGGACACAGATACCATCTACAAAAAGCTAAAGAACTGAATCCTGACTCTATCATCATAGCTGTTATGAGTGGAGATTTTGTTCAAAGAGGAGAGCCTTCAATAGTTGATAGGTGGACAAAGGCTAAGATGGCTTTAGCTAATGGAATAGATATAGTAGTAGAGTTACCTGTTTTTTATTCTTCACAAAGTGCAGAGATTTTTGCTAAAGGAGCTGTTGGAATTTTAGAAGAATTAAGATGTAACTCTATGATATTTGGTTCAGAGAGAGGAGAGATTGAAGAGTTAAAAAGAATATCTACACTTCAAGAAAGTGATGAGTTTAAAATAAAATTAAAAGAGAGATTAAAAGAGGGACATTCATATCCCACTGCACATAGTCTAACTATGAAAGAGATTTTAGGAGAGAGTGAACTTAACTCCAACGATATCTTAGGACTTGAATACATAAAAGCCATCAAATATTGGAAAAGTTCCATAACACCTATGACTCTAAAAAGAGAAAAGGTAGGGTATCACGATACAAATATTGTAGGAGATTTTGCAAGTGCTACAAAGATTAGAGAGCATCTTAAAAAAAATGAAGAGATTAAAAATATTGTTACAAAGGAAAGTTATAATATTTTAAAAGATTATGATAACTTTACATATATGGAAGATTTTTACTCTCTTATTAGATATGAGTTAATTAAAAACTCTAAAAAACTATCTGATATACAGGATATGGAGATTGGTTTTGAAAATAGGCTCTATGAAGGAGCTGTAAAATTTTCTGACTATAAAGATTTTTTTCAAGCTATTAGCAATAGAAGATACACTATGGGAAGAGTACAAAGGGTACTAACTCATACACTTTTAGGACTTACTAACTCTATCACTGAAGAGGTAAAAAAATCTATCCCCTATGTGAGAGTACTAGGATTTAATTCTAAGGGAAGAGAGTATCTAAGTTATCTAAAGAAATTTGAAAACAGTAAGATTATCACCTCTTACAAAAAAATGAATGAGATTTTTTCTCCAGAGGTTTGCTCTCTAATAGAGTTCAACGAAGAAAGCTCAAAAATATATAGACTTATAAATAATTACAAGGACTATAAGTCCCCAATAATTTTAAAGGAGGAAACTAATGAGTAAAAGATTACCTACAAGTATACAGATTTTTTATGGATTAGGGGTAAGCTATGCCATTGTTGACCAGATATTTGCTCAATGGATACTATATTTTTATCTACCACCAGAGAGTTCAGGACTAAAGCCTGTAATGGCTCCACTTCTTATCTCACTAGCTCTAGTTATTTCAAGATTTGTAGATATGGTAACTGACCCAGTAGTAGGATTTTTATCTGATAAAGTAAATACGAGATGGGGTAGGCGTATTCCTTTTATAGCTGTGGGAATTATTCCATTAGCACTATTTACTATTGCTTTTTTCTATCCACCTATGAATAATGAAAAATTAGCTTTTATCTATCTAGCTATAGTTGGTTCTATGTTCTTTACTTTTTATACAATAGTAGGAGCCCCTTACAACTCTCTTATCCCAGAGATAGGGCAGACAACTGAAGAGAGATTAAATCTTTCTACTTGGCAATCAGTTTTTAGATTAGTTTATACAGCTATCGCTATGATTATTCCTGGAGCATTAATAGGAATGATAGGTAAGGGGGATACTCTTGTAGGTGTAAGAGGTATGGTTATCTCTCTATGTGTGTTAGTTATTATTGGTGGACTTATCACTGTATTTTTAGTTCCTGAGAAAAAATACTCTCTTGGTAAAACTTCTCAAGCTAATTTTAGAGATACTATGAGGATAGTTTTTAAAAATAAAGCTTTTATCAACTATCTTTTTGGACTTCTATTTTTCTTTATAGGTTTTAATAATCTAAGAGCTATAATGAACTACTTTATAGAGGATATTATGGGAATGGGAAAAGGAGCTATCACTATTGCATCAGCTCTTCTCTTTGGAATGTCAGCTCTATTTTTCTATCCAACAAATAAGCTTTCTAAAAAATATGGCTATAGAAAAATTATGTTAGCTTGTCTAGCTATGCTTACATTTTTCACTCTCTGCCTATTCCAATTAGGAAAAATCATTCCAGTTTCTATGGGATATCCACTTTTTGCTTTAATTGGTATACCTGTTGCTGGTTCAGCTTTTATCTTCCCACCAGCTATGCTCAGTGAAATAGGTAGCAAGATAAGTGAAGAGAATGGAAATAGAATAGAGGGAGTTTGTTTTGGTATACAGGGATTTTTCTTAAAGATGGCTTTTATGATATCTATACTTATACTTCCAATTATATTAGTAGCTGGAAATGGAGATATCCTTTCTGCTATTACCACAGCACCTAAGGGAGTAGAAAAATCTGGTATATACCTCACTTCTTTAGTTTCAGCTATATCTTTTATAATATCTTTCTTCTTTTATTATAGATATGAAGAGTAATTTTTTTCACTATACTGATATTTATTATATAATTATACAAAATAGTGAAAAATATCTGTTTTTTGCTACTCTAGAACCAGCATAAATTCTATATTAGAAACCATACCCTCTATGAGCTTTTTACAAGCTTATAGAGGGTATTTTTTAGCCATATGTTTACTCTCAATAATAAAATTACAGGTGTACAAATCGATTTTAAAAAATGAAACTAGATATTATTAGTTTACTTTCATATAATATTTACGTTGTACTTATAAAATATCTAGTAGATTAAAAGTATATTATATAGTAAAATATAGTATATTGAGGACAAAGGGAGAGATCTGTGGAAGTAATCTATCTTATAGCTTTAGAGATTAGTATCATCTTAGGGGCACTAAAATTATTCTCTTTAGAGCTTGGAATATTTTTCAGTTTAATTTTAGTTTTAGGTATTTTTATCTTTAACAGAGAAAAAAATATTTTTCTTTTATTACTTCCCATTCTATTTTTAATTAGGGCTTTCTTTTTATTCAACTCCTCAAATAATATAGGAGATATAAAAATTTTTCAAATTTCACTCTATGAAGGGCGTGGGAAGATTGAAAAGATAGATAATAGATATCCATTAAACAATTCATATCTATATCTTTCCAATAAATCCAATGGCAAATATGAAGTGATTGGAGAGATAAAGGAGATTAATAAAAAGTATGGAAATGAATACTTAGATATCCAAGTGGAAAAGATTACCTCTCTGCCTCAAAATAATATCCACAGATATTTTCAAAAGAAAAGTGAAACTCTTTTAAGAAATTCTGATTATGATATGAAAAGAATCTATGAAGCAGTTACTTTAGGAAAGGGATATAGGCTTACACAGGAGATGAGAGAAAAATTTAACTATATAGGAATTTCACATCTTATGGCTCTTTCTGGTTTTCATATAGGGCTGGTTATCTCAATTATCTCTTTTCTCCTTCCTACAAAGTTACCTTTGAAAAAAAGAGGGAGGAATATATTTTTATTAATTACCTTGACCCTATACTATCTTGGGATAGAACACTCTCCTTCATTAGATAGAGCATATATTATGGGAGCTATCTATCTTCTTGGAAAAATTTTAGATGAGAATACAGAGTTATTAAAAACTCTCACTGTAAGCTATGTTCTCTCACTTATTATAAATCCTGCCTCTATTAACAGCATTTCATTTCAACTATCCTATGGAGCTGTATTTGTTATAGCAGGAATTTTTCCATATATTAAAACTAAAATATATAAAGGAAAGTCTAAGATAATAGATGGAGTTTTACTTACATTAAGTATTCAATTTTTTCTTACACCTCTACTTATTCAGGAGTTTGGTGTTATACAACTTCTATCTTTTGTTACCAATATGATAGTAGTTCCAATAGGAAGTCTATTTATATCTCTTGGATTTATTGGACTTCTTTTAGAAAATTTTTCATTAGGATTTTTAATTACCCCAATATTAAATATAGTTTTTAAACTATTTTTTATATTGGTAGATTTTTTTAATACTATTCCTTTTATGAGTATAAAATATAAAAATGAGAGTAAGCTTATAACTATTTTCTATATTTTTCTTATAGCAGGAGTATTTATCTTAAAATTTAGAAAGGATTACAAAAAAGATGAAAAGATTTATAAACGAACTAAAATATCTCAATAGAGGTATGCCTACATCTACAAAAATTATACTTGGAGTGATTATTGCATATATTTTATTAAGCTTTGGTAAAAATATACTTTTTAATCCCTCTATCTTTATCAATATAGCTATACTTCTATTTTCTCTACTTGTTCACGAGATTTCTCACGGAGTTATGGCTTATATCTGTGGAGATAATACTGCTAAAAATTATGGAAGATTAAGTTTAAATCCTCTACATCATCTAGACCCATTGGGAACTATTTTCCCTATACTTCTAATTTTATCTGGCTCTTCCTTTGTCTTTGGTTGGGCAAAACCTGTACCTATTAATTATTACAGACTAAAATATGGAAGATTGGGAGAATTTTTAGTAGCAATAGCTGGAGTGCTATCAAATATTCTATTGGCTATCATTGGTATGTTTTTATTTAAACATTTCTATGAGGTACTAGCTCCTCTACATCTACTTGAGCCTGTACTCTATATGATTAGCTTGAATATTTTACTTGCTGTATTTAATATTATGCCAATACCACCACTAGATGGTTCAAGAGTACTAGCTTCAATAGGTAGTTATGATTTAAGAGATAGTATCTTCCATATGGATAGATATGGTATTTTTATAATTATGATTTTAAGTTGGACTGGATTTTTATATAAATTTATAGCTCCAGTTTATATGGCTATTCTTAGTTTTTTAGATAAATTAATTTAATGGAGAGATTTATGAAAAGTGTTGCTAGAGAGTATGTTATTGAATTTGAAGAGAGAAAATCAAAATTTATAGGCTATGTAAAGCCTGTTGGAAGTAAGGTAGAAGCTGAGGAGTTTATACAATCTATAAAAAATAAGCACCCAGATGCTACACATAACTGTTCTGCTTATAAGGTAGTAGATAATGGACAGGAGTACTTTAAAACTGATGATGATGGAGAACCTAGTGGTACTGCTGGTAAACCAATGGGAGATATCATTACCTATATGGAAGTTACAAATCTTGCTGTTGTAGCTACTAGATATTTTGGTGGAATAAAGCTAGGAGCTGGTGGTCTTGTTAGAAACTATGCTAAAACAGCTAAACTTGCTATACAGGAAGCTGGGATAGAGGAGTATGTAGAGAGAAAAATCTATCTTATTGATTTTTCCTATGAAAGAATTGGAGAGGTAGAATCTATTTTAAACAGTGGTGGGGCTGAATATTTAGATAAGGGATATAATGATAGAGTAACTTATAAGGTTAGAATTGATACCCCTACTCTTGAAAATCTTCAAGCTCTGAGAGATATTATGATAATAGATTTATAAGAAACAAAAGTCAAGGATAACAAAGTGAGTTATTCTTGACTTTTTATTTTTATATTTTATAAATCATCACTATAATAATCTTATTCTAAATTTATTATAATTTATTTTGACAATCTCCTGTTCTTAAAAATTCATCTAAGTTTTCATAAGAGATTTCTATCATATTTGTTAAGGCTTCATCTGTATAAGAACCAATGTGTGGAGTTATTAAAACTCTTGGATATAAAGAGATTAACTTCTCAACATTTTTATCAATCTCTTTTCCAGCCATATCCTTAAAGAAGAATTCTTTTTCATTAGAGAATACATCAGTTGCAAATCCTCCAATTTTTCCACTCTCTAATCCTTTTATTATAGCTTCTACATCTTGAAGCTCTCCTCTTGCTGTATTGATAAGTATAGCTCCATCTTTTAAATTAGAGATAAATTCTTCTCCTAATAGATTATCGTTTTCTCCTTTGATATATGGGCAGTGTAATGTAATTATATCAGCAGTTTTATTTAATTCTTCCATAGTTACATACTCTACTACTTCTTTAGCAGCCTCACTTGGATATAAGTCATAAGCTATAACTCTAGCTCCTAATCCTTTGAAAAGTTTTGCTGCTGTAAATCCTATCTTTCCTGTTCCTATTACTCCTACAGTAAGATTTCTAATCTCAGGACTGAACATATACTCATCTACGATAAAGTTTTTATTTCTACTTCTATCTACCATATATGCCCCTTTTCTAACTAGGTTCATAGCAAAAGTGATAGCTAATTCTGCTATAGCATTAGGTGAATATCTTGGAACTCTAGCCATCTTAAATCCCATCTCATATGCAGCTTCTAAGTCTATATGATTATATCCTACTGTTCTAGTAAGTAAATACTCTACTCCAAAATTTTTCATTTTCTCTAAGTTTTTTCTATTAGCTGGACAGTTAGCTCTAAGCATAACAGCTTGATGTCCCTCTATTAAATTTACATTTTCATCATTCATTAACTCTTCTACTAAAGTTAAATCATAACCAAATTTATTTAATTTTTCAAAGAAAGGTTTTTCTACTTTTCTAACTCCATAACATATTAATTTCATATTCTCCTCCTAAAACTTACATATATATATTTAAAGATTTTATTATCTCTAATACTACTATCCAAAGAGGCATACATATTACACTAAATATTGTTGAAAGTAGTGAACAGTTTGATGTAAGTACAGATTCTTTATCAAATTTAATAGCATACGCTGCTGCTACTGTAGCTGTTGGAGTAGCCATCATTATAATTACAGAAGCTAATCCTACAAATGATATTGGCAAAATATTTGTTACAGTTAAAATATATAAAGCTATCAAATTAATAAAAGGAACTACTAATACTTTTATAAAACTATATATCCAAGAATCCCTTGATGATATAGCTTCTACTAATGAGATATCAGCTAGTTTTGCTCCTATTGCTAACCAAGCTAGTGGAGAAGAAAGAGCAGCTAAATATGTCATTGGTTTAAATAACCAGAAAGCTGTTTTGTCTATTCTTAAAAATGCATAACTCTTTTCTCCTATTGTTATTTGTGGAAGAGAATCTTGAAATACCCATATAAACATTCCTAAAAAAGTTGCAAGTACAATAGAGTTTAAAAACATTTGCTTAATATTATTTTTATCAGCTTTTATTCCAGACATTTTAATATAAGCATAAGAATATAAGAATACTCTGTAAGCTATATTAAATATAGAAGCATACATCACTCCTGTAGCCCCATAAACTGCTGATATGATTGGAATACCAAAGAACGTTGTAGAACCAAAAGTTGTTAAAATTTCTAAAACTACTTTTTTATCTCCGTTGTATTTTATATAAATAAGTTTTGTAATAAATATAAGGATAATATAAATAGCAAATCCCCATATTAATAAGTTGATTCCTTGCATTAGACTAGTTTTGTTAATATCTTGCATAAAGGCATTAAAAGCTAATGCTGGTAATGAAGCTGAAAGAATTACATCTGTTAAAATCTTTGCTGTTCCATCTTTAAATACTCCTTTTCTTCTTAAATAGAAACCAAATAAGATAATTAAAACTGATGATGATATAGCTCCAACTATACTATTGTTTTTTAAAATTCCTGTTAAAATCTCACTGAAATTCATAAATCCCTCCAAGTTAATTATTTTTTATATATTATTAGAATACCCTTTTTAATTAATAACTTCAATTTTTTAAATTTATAAATATTTTTTAAATTTTTTAAGTAATTTTTATTTTTTCTTATTTTATATAGCTAAATTTTTTTTCGTTAAAAGTTCATTAATTTATCTTTTAATATATAGTATTTAAATAAAAAAATGTTAAGATAGTTATTATGAATAGACTAAATTTTAAAAGTAAACTTATTTTATATGTAACACTTATTAACTTTTTTACCCTTATTATCTCTTATGGAATTTTTATCAATATAAAACTTACTACAAATAAAGAAAATATAAATAGTAACCTTGTTGAAGTATCTAAATTAGTTGCAACTGATGATACCATTCTTCAAGCTGTAAGCACAGGTATAATCAATCCTGAAATTGATAAAAAAACAGACAAATATATATCATTATTTCAAAATATAGATATTATAGTAATAACAGATATTACTGGAAAAAAGTATTCACACTTAGATAAAAAACAAATTGGTCAAAAATTTGTTAATCCTGTAAACTGGGATAAAATTCTTAAAAATGAAGGATATTTTTCTACTATGCTTGGTTCTGTAGGTATTACTACTAGATGGTTCGAACCTATCTTATCACAGGAGAAAAACAAAGTACTTGGCTTTGTAATGATTGGAAAATATGATAACCTTATAAAAACTTCTAACAATTCTACTATAATAATCTTTACTTCACTATTTTTATTAGCGCTAACTATAGCTTTTATACTTTCTATATTTTTTGCTGGAGGAGTAAAAAAATCTTTATTTGGCTTAGAACCTGAAGATATTACTCAACTTCATATCAAAGAACAACTTATTATAAATAATTTAGAATCTGGATTGATTGCTCTCAATAAAGAAAATCAAATTGTAGGAGTAAATCAAGTATTCTTAAAAAAATTTCCATATCTTACTCCTGAAAAAGTTTTAAATCACACATTATCTTTACTGGGTGGGAACAATATTACTAGAACAGAAATTACAATAGATAATAATATATTCTATATAAAAATTCTTCCTATCTGCCAAGATGAAAAATATTTTGGAAATATTTTACTACTTGAAACACGTGATGATGTAGATTCTTATGCAAGAGAAATTACAGGTATTGATCAATTGGTAGAGGGAATGAGAGCCAACATACATGAATTTAAGAATAGACTTCATGTAATTCTAGGACTTATTAATATTAATAAATTAGATTTAGCTAAAAAATATATATTGGAGGCTCAAGAATTAAATGAGTATGATTTTAAAAAATATAATCAAATTAAAAATCCTTTTTTAAAGGCTATACTTTTAGGAAAAGAAGCTATTTGTAAAGAAAGAAAAATAGAGTTTATATTTGATTCAAAATCTAACTTTGAGCTTAAACCTAAAAAATTTTTTATTGAAGATCTAAGTACTATTATTGGAAATCTTATTGAAAACTCTATAGAGTCTTTTATAGACTATAATATAGATAATAAATTTATAAAAATACAAATATTACAAAATAAAAGCTTTTTTTCTATATCTGTTACTGATAATGGAAAATCTATTTCAGATGATATTCTTAATAAAATATTTGATTATGGTTTCTCTACAAAGGGGAAAAATCGTGGTGTTGGACTCTATCTTGTGCAAGAAAAATTAAAATTATATAACGGAAATATAAGAATAGAAAGAGATGAATCTAAAAAAACTTTTATTATAGAGGTGAAAAATGAAGAATGTTCTAATTGTTGAAGATGACCCAATGGTAGCTATGATTAACGAAGAGTATCTTTCTAGTTTTCAAAATATAAAAGTTCTTGGAAGAACTTTTACTGAAAAAGATACTTTAGATTTTTTAACTACTCATAAAGTTGATTTAATTATTTTAGATGTATTTTTAGGTGAAGAGAATGGAATAGAAATTTTGAAGAAAATAAGAACATTAGGTTATACCACTGATGTTATTATGATAACTTCTGCTAATGGAGGAGAAGATATAAAAAAAGCTTTCTCATTTGGTTGTATTGATTACTTAATAAAACCATTTGATTTTGAAAGATTAAAAATTAGTATAGATAAAATTTTTACTAGAGATGAAATCTTAAATAAATCTAAAGTTAAGCAAGATTCTATTGATAATATTCATTCTACTCCTTCTAGCTTAAATCTTCCAAAGGGATTGAATTCAAAAACATTAGAAAAAGTTACTCAAATTATATCTAATCTTCCAAATGAAGAGTTTGGAATAAAAGATATTTGTCAAATAACTGATATTAGCAATGTTACTATAAAAAAATATCTGGATTATTTAGAAAATATAAAATATATAACTAGTTTTACTAACTATGGAAATATTGGACGCCCTCTATATCTCTATAAAAAAATAAGGTAGATATACTCTACCTTATTTTCCTAATAAATATTCATATAATCTATTTTCTATCTCATCTTTCAAAAGTAACTCATACTCTACTACTTGATTTCCTTTATAATTTATTATCTCCTTAGGATTTAATACCTCTTTAACTTGTCCAAGGTAGTAAAAATTTTCTCCAGACTTTTTCTTAATAAAGGCTTCTAAAGTATAATAATTTTCTGCTATCTTTCCCTCTGCTGTAAGTTTACCATTTCTACTTAAACACCTTTGATTTTTTGAATACCAAGTAAATCTTCTATTATCAAAAAACTTATTATCATATTGGGTAAAAGGTGGTGTATCATCCAAAGTAATAAATAGTATTACTTTTCTCTGTTCTTCAAAAACAGTATATCCACTTACTTGGTAACCATTATTAAAATCTAAATTGAGATACCAAAATGCTTCCTGCTTACTATACTCCTTATATCTTAATATACTCTCCTCTTCTATTTGTTTATAGTTTTTCTCCACATACGCCAAGTTATATTTTATCAAATCATCTATTAGATTTTTAAAATACTCTTTCTCTTTGTAACTTTTTCTGAAATCGTTACTTAAAACTATATCCTCCCCATATCTTTCAATAATAGGTAAAAACTCCTTAGCTGTTGAAAGGCTTACAAATATCTCCTTTGCTAAATGCTTTATAGCATTTTCAATATTTTCCTTTTGATTACTTAAAGAGTATCTCTCTTTTAAAATTTTCTCTATCTCAGTTGTATTTATTTTTTCATCTCTCAATAATTTTTCTAAGATTATCATCTCATGCACTCTTTTAGCTGGAGTAAAAAAGCTAGATAAAAAAGTTAGATAGTTGCTCTCCCTTTCATTAAGAGCTGGAAACTCCTCTCTAGGTTTTAAAATTCTAAGTACCTCATCATAAGTTTTCTTATATTTCAATATTATACTTGGCTCTATCATATTCTTCTCAAAAAAATCATATAGCATAGGTATTCTTCCAAGTTGTTTTTCAAGAAGTACAAAGTCTTTTTCTATATTTTTCTTTGTAGAAAAGTTTGTTTTATTAATATTTTCAAAAATTCTCTCCTTAACTATCTCCTCAAAAATTATAGAACTCTGTCCTGGAATCATATCTGTTCCATTCATTATAAACCTTTTCATATAGTCTTTATCATAGCTACTATTTTGAGATACAGCTACAGGAATTAAAAAGTTTTTCTCATAGTTACCAATAAAATCAAGTATAACTACATACTCCTTATCTGGATATTTTCTAAGTCCTCTCCCTAGTTGTTGGATATATACAATTGATGACTCAGTAGGACGTAGCAGTATCACTTGATTCACACAAGGGATATCTACTCCCTCATTAAATATATCTACAGTTATAATATACTCTATCTTACCATTTTCAAGCTCAGTTATAGCCTTTTCTCTTTTCTCATCACTATCATCTCCAACTAAAGCTACACATTTTACTCCCCTCTTTTGAAATCGTTCCTCAAGAAGTAGTGCTTCCTCTACACGAGATACAAAAATAAGTCCATGAAGCTTTTCTCCACTATATCCATAAAATTTACTCTTCTCTAAAATATGGTTTACCCTTTCAGATGTTGTGAGTTTTTTTATTCCACTCTTCTCATTTATTAATTCCCCATCTACTTCTATATCAGAGATACCAAAATAATGAAAAGGGCATAGTAACTCCTCTTTTAAAGCATCATGCAATCTAATTTCATAAGCTATATTATTATCAAATAACTTATATATATCAAAATTATCTCCTCTCTCTGGAGTAGCTGTCATTCCCAATAAAAATTTAGGAGTAAAATAATTGATAACAGCCTGATAACTCTTTGCTCCTCCATGATGTACTTCATCTATTACTATATAATCAAAATAATCTGGAGAAAATTTTGCCAGATGATTCTCTTTACTTAAAGTTTGTATCATAGCAAAAACAACATCTGCTCCTTCTACTTCCTCATCTCCATATATTACTATTTTTTTATTTCTTAAAATATTTTCATAGGCTTCCTTTGACTTTTGAAGTATAGTTTTTCTATGAGCTATAAAGAGCACTTTTTGAGGATTTGAATTTTTTACATCAAAGGCACTAAGATAAGTTTTTCCTGTGCCTGTTGCACTAATAAGAAGTCCTCTTTTTTCATAATTTCTCAAAATTTTCAGATTTTCAAGAGCCTGTCTTTGCATAAGATTAGGAGTTATCTCCTTATACTCTTTTATCTCTTTCTTTTTTTTCTTGTTGTACTCCTTTGTAAGCATATATATTTTTTCATACTTATCAAGAAAATCACTATCCAATCTAGGAGTTTTATTATAAATCTCATAAAAATTATTTAAAATATCATGGGCTATCTTCCCATCTTTAAGAGAGTTAATTTTCAAATTCCATTCAAAATTTATAGTGAGAGCTGTTTGAGTAAGATTACTGCTTCCCACTATCATTGTCCATATATCTCCCTTTCTAAAAAAATACCCTTTAGCATGAAATTTTTCATCTGATAATATCTTCAACTCTATATTTTTAAACTCCAAAAGTTTTTTAAGTGCCTTAGGTTGAGTAAAAGTTAGGTAATCTCCTGTTAAAATTTTTCCCTTTACGTTTCTTTGCTCCAAATCTTTCAACTGTTCAAGTATCATAGTAACCCCACCTAAAGTTATAAAGGCTACTGAGATTATAAATTCATCACAACTTTCCAGCTCTCTTCTTATTAAACTTATTATTTTTTCTTCCCTATTAGAGATAAGCTTATGCTGATAAGATAGAATAGACTCCATATTTCTATCTATTAAACTTGTTTTTATACTATCTATTAATATATTCTCCACTATCTTCTCTTCTCCCTATATAATCAATTATTCATATTATATCATACACTTATAGGTATTTTTTATTCTAATTTTAATATTTTTCTTACAATAAATTTTTAAATTAAATCTTCTCTTGACAATAATACGTAAACGTATTAAAATATTTTTTGTAAGATTTTTTCTGGAGGTGATAAAAATAGATTTACTTGGTTATAATCTTTGTGTTACAGCTAAAAAATTCTCTCAACTTTTAACTGAAAAGTTTAAAGAGTATGAAATTACCCCTGAACAATGGGTTATAGTTAGAATACTTTTTGAAAGTGATATCCAACTTTCTCAAAAAGAATTAGCTATAAAATCTCAAAAAGACCAGAATACAGTTACAGCAATAATAGATAAGCTAGAGAAAAAAGGGTATGTTGAAAGAGTTAAAAGTAATGAGGATAAAAGAATTTTCAACATTATTTTGAAAGAAAAAATAAAAAAGAATATAAAAACTCTATATGAAATTGATGAAAACTTAACAAAAGAGATTTGTAAAAATCTAACTCAAGTTGAAATTGATAATTTAGAAAAAAGTCTAAAATCACTTTCAAATGAAATAGAGATAAAATTAAAAACTTTAAGAGAAATTTAGGAGAAAGAAAGATGAATCATTTTAAAAGAATTATTATTTATTGTATTGGACTATTTATTATGGCTATTGGAGTAACATTTTCTGTAAAATCTAATTTAGGAGTATCTCCAGTTAATGCTATACCCTATGTTGTAAGTTTAATCTCTGGACTAGATCAAGGATTATGTGTATCAGTTATTTTTTGTAGTTATATTATTTTACAAGTTTTTATCTTAAAAAAAGATTTTAAATTTCACAGCTTATTACAAATTATATGTGCAAGTCTATTTGGTTACTTTGTTTCTTTTTCAAATATGATATTTTACTTTACACCTTCTGAAAATTATATGATTAGACTAATCTATATGTTAGTTAGTATTATTCTAATTGGAATTGGTGTTTATCTATATTTAGAAGCTAAACTTGTTCCATTACCTGCTGAAGGTGTTATGATGGCACTTAAAGAAAAAACTATCTTTGAGTTCCATAATATAAAAATGGGATTTGATGTTACTACAGTTGTAATAGCTGTTATTATCTCTTTTATATTCTTAGAAAATATTTCTGGAGTGAGAGAGGGAACTATTATTGCTGCTATCCTTGTAGGAAAAGTTGTAGGTATACTCACAAAATTAAATTTAAAGAGAATAATTTAACAATACAAAAATAATTTTTAACTCTTAATTTTAATATAAAAAACCTCTTTACAACTTACCATTGTAAAGAGGTTTTTATTATCTAACTTTTACTTTCTCAATTATAAACTCATTATTTTTTCTTTTAACATTTAATTTTACAACTTCATTTGAAGTTTCTGGAAAATCTTCTCTATAGTGTGCTCCTCTACTTTCTTCACGATTTAAAATGCTCAAAGCTAACATCTTTATACTCTCTTCCATTAAATAGACTTCTAATGAACCTTCTTTTAAATTTTTCTCTATACTATAGCTTTCTCTCATATTTTTTAACTCTTCAAATAATCTTTTTACTTTTTCTGCACTTCTAACAATTCCTAAATTATCACTTGTAATATTTTTTAAGATTTTTATAACACTTTTTTTATCTAAGAGATTATTTTTATCTTCTCTAGTAATCTCTTTTATCCAAGCATTAAAATCTTGCTCAATATCTCTCTTTTTTAATTTAAGGCTTTTAGTATTTTTGATATATTCAACAGCATTGATAATAGCTCTATTTGCAAAAACTAAAGAACCACCTAAAGAATTTCCACCTAATCTATTGGCTCCTTCTATTATAGAAGCAACTTCTCCTATTGCATACAATCCATTTACTCCTGTTCTAGCAAATTCATCTATCTTTAGTCCACCATTACAACTATGAGCAAAATGACTGATGATAATATTATCTTTTAATAAATCTATTCCCATATCATTCTTTAGCCAATCTAAATAAACTATATAAAACTCTTCTTTATTTTCATAGAGCTCCTTAGAATATTTTATACTAACTCCCTCTGTTGGAATTTTTAAATCAATTATATGACTTTTAAAATCTACACTAAAAGGAGCATAACTACTTCTTTCTATCCAAAGCTCCTTATTTTTTTCATCATCTACTCCAGATAAAAGTAGATTATTTCTTAAATCATACATTCCTAAGCAATATTTAAGAGTATGTTCTCCAAATAATACATTATATTTGGGTTTTAAGAAAGCTGGTATAAATTGTATAAACTCCATATTTTGAGCTATAGCCCCAGCATCTAAAGCAGCAATATGTCCAATTCCATTTATTCCTTCTGGATAAAGACTATCTTTATAATTGCTAGCTACTCCACCAGTTGCTAGTATAATTACTTTAGACTTTACAAAGATAAAATTTTGTTTACATTGAAATATAGCTCCAACTACTCTTTTATCTTTAGTAACTATTCTAACCAAGGTACTATTTTCTAAAATATTTAATCCTCTGTGATTTTTTAATTTTCTTTTACATCTTTCCTTAGCTTTTTTCCAATTATTTATGAGATAGATATCTCTTGAATATTTTGCAAAACATGCAGGTCTAGAATCTTTACGAAGCCAAGGCTCAAATCCAATCTTATTTAATAGATATAAACTATTTTTTATATTTGAGATATAAGTTTTTATCAACTCAGGATTTTCCATTCCATTTCCCATTTTTACTATATCTTCATAATATCTTTCACAATCATCTTTATCTTTTGTAACTTGTATTCCCAATGTTCCTTTTAGTGGAAAATAACTAGCTCCACCACACAATTTTTTATTTGTCACAAGACAAACTCTTTTTCTCTTTTTTAGAGCTCTCTCTGTTGCTATAAGCCCTGCTATCCCAGTTCCTACAACTAAAATTTCCGTTTTAAATTCTTTTTTTATTTTTATTTTCAATCCTCAATCTCCTTGTTAATAAATCTTATATCTAAAAATATTATTTAGCTATAATATTGTTTATATCTATTCTATTCTCTTGCATACCATTTTTTATTAAAAACTCTTGTGTCTCTATTAAATCTTGAATATCTGCCTCTCTTATCTCTGGATTAAAATCATATAGTGGATATAACTCTAGTACCTCGTCCTTTGTTAGTCCTACATCTTCAGCTATTATTTTTAAAGTATTTTCAAAATTTTCATCAATATATTTTACTGTCTCTTCATTAACTTTTAAAAATCTCTTAACTAACTCTGGATTCTCTTTTAAAAATTTTCCACTTACAGCTGTAACTACTAGTCCTTGTGTCAATCCTTCCCCATTACTTACTACCTTAGCACCATTTTTTATAGCTTTTAAAGCTACAGGTCCAGCAAGTAGAGCTGCATCTATACGTCCACTTTCCATAGCTGCTAAAGCATCAGGAAGTCCCATATTTATAAATTCTACATCTTCCTCTTTAAGATTTCCTTTCCCTAAATATCCTACTAACACTTGATGAAGTATTGTTCCTTTTGGTCCTCCAATTTTTTTCCCTTTCAATGACTCAGGAGTATTTATTTCATCTTTTTTTGAAAGAATCATAAATCCCTTTGGTGATCTACTATATACATTGGTAATTTTTAAATCTACTCCATTAGAAGCTGCTATTATAGCAGAAGTTCCACCTAGTGCATGTAAAAAATCTAACTCTCCAGCTGCTAGAGCATTAGTTTGTTCTGGTCCTGTTGTCAATTCATAAAAATTTATCTTTATTCCATCTTTTTCAAACTCTTTATCAAACATTTTTAAGTTTTTTTCTAAAATAGATGGAATATTTAATGGAGATTTAACATAAGTCAAATTTATGTTTTCAACTTTTTTATCCTTTCCACATGCACCTACTAATAATAATAAACTCATACTTACTAAAACCATTATCTTTTTTAACATATTTATCCTCCTTAATTTTCTATTAAATCTATTATTTTACCTTTTAATTTTATTAATTCCATATCTTCTATCTCTCTTGGATAATTTTTATCTATTCTAAATTCTATTATTTTTCCCTCTTTTATAACTAAAACTCTATGAGCTAGAGCTAGTGCTTCATCTAAATTATGTGTTACAAAAATTATTCCTATCTTAGTTTTTTCATAGATTTTTAACAACTCTTTTTGTAATTGCCTCCTAGTAAAATAATCTAAAGCTGAAAAAGGCTCATCCATAAACAGTGTATCTGGCTCATAACTTAAAGCTCTAGCTAATGCTACTCTTTGAGCCATTCCTCCAGATAGTTCTTGAGGGTAACTTTTCCTATACTCCCCCAACCCTATCATCTCTAAATATTTATCTACATTCTCTTTTCTCCCGTGAATAGTTATATTCTCCTCTACAGTAAGCCAAGGCAATAATCTACTCTCTTGAAAAACTACCCCATATTTTCCTTGAGCTTCTAAATTATTTTCATCATAAAATTTCACTTCCCCTTGAATATCTTCATCTAATTTAGATAATATCCTCATTAAAGTAGTTTTCCCACAGCCACTTTTTCCCAAGATAACTGTTATTTCATCATTTTTTATCTCTAAATCTAAATTTTTAAAAACCTCTTTTTTTTCATAGATTTTAGTTAAGTTTTTTACTCTATATAAACCTCTCATACAAGCTTCCTTTTCTTTTTTTTAAATATTTATCAGTAAAAATAGAAAATATATAATCTGTAATCATTCCTAAAAATCCTATGGATAATATACCAACAACTACTATATCTGACCTAGATATTTGTTGGGCATCTAAAATTAGATATCCTATCCCTGAAGATGAAGCTATAAGTTCCGCTGCTATTATTGCTCTCCAACTATAACCAAGCCCCAACTTTAATCCTAGAAGTATATCTGGAATAGCACTTGGTAATATTATCTTTTTAAATATCTCCATATGAGTTAAATTAAAAACTTTCCCAACCTCTATATATTTCTCATCACAACTTACTATCCCTTTTAGTGAATTTAAAAATATGGGAAAAAAACTAGCTAATATTATTATTACTATTTTTGATAACTCTCCTATTCCAAACCAGAGTATTATCATTGGAACTAGGGCTAACGGGGGAACATGCCTCATAAATTCCAACAGATTTTTAAAATACTCATATAATTTAGGCTTTATACCAAATACTATTCCAAGAGGAAGAGCAAAAAATATAGATATTCCAAAACCTATTATAACTCTTCTTAAACTTATAGCTACGCTATTTAGTAATTTTCTATTTTTTGATAAAATAAAAAAACTTTTTATTACCTTTTCAGGAGATGGAATTATAAAGCTATTCCATAATTTAAAAACTGAACCTAAATACCATATAAAAAATATAAGTATAATTATATAAAATCTTCTTTTATACATTTTATCTGCTCCTTTCTATCACTATTATAGCAGAAAAATTTCTAAACTAATCAAAAAATAATGGAACTGTTGCAATTTAAGAAATTAAAGTTATTATAACTAATTCAAGAATGACTTTTGCTATGTAAAAAAACTAAGAATTGTTCCATATTCTAAAAATTTGAATGAGAAATAGCTTAAGAATTACACAATTCTTAAAGTTCTTTATCAATATAAAATTGTCATTCTTGAATTTTATTACTTTTCTAAGTAAATTTCTTAAATTGAAATCGGGATAAAATAAGAGTAAAGAAAAAGGAAAAAAATTTACTGTAATGAGCATTGCTTAAGCACTAGCGATTGGAAGTAAACTTTTTTCCTTTTATATTATTAAATATTTTTATTTTTTGATTTCAATTTAAGAATTTGCAACAGTCTCTTATATCTTTTATATAATTATTTTATCTATTATAGGAAATTTTCATTGAAGTATACCATTAGAGCTTCATACTCTTTCTTAGTATCAGCTACAGTGTATATATCTACTCTAAATCCTCCCATAGAAGTTTTCATTTCAAGAGCTAATGTACTCTCAAAATCATCACTATCTAAAATAAAGAATTTAGAAACTTTTAATTTTCTATTTGGATTATGGAATACAACTTTTAATTTATTTACATATGGAGAACCTTTTAATAAACTTAACATATCATCTAACTCTTGTGGTCTCTCTGTTATTGTTGAAGATGGTATCTCTTTTTCACTTACAGGAATATTAGTAGTTCTTCTTGGTAAATATTTACAATTTTTAACAGTCTTTAAGTAAAAGTCTCCCATTGCAGATAATTCTACATAAGTTTTTTCTCCATCTTTTATCTCTTCTAAGAAGTAAGATAACTCTAAGTTTTCATTTAAATATTTTTCAACTTTTTCTTTTTCTAATCTTTCATTATTTGAAATAGTATTGAAAAACTCTTTATTTTCTAAATAGTAGTTATAGTCTATCTTTATAGGTAAAGGTGGTATCTCAGTAACATCTTCAAACTCTCTAAACATAAAATATGATTTAATTCCAAGAATTTGAGCCATAAGACTTACCATAAATATCTCTGCTGTATAACCTCCAACTGTACATACAGCTATATTATATTTATTTCCAACTTGTTCTACTATATCTCCAACTTCTTCTACTAGATTTCTTAATCCTTTTGTTCTAAACTCATCAGGATTTCTTTTATTCATTTTTTCAACAGCTTTTCTAGTAACTCTTCTTACTATTCCTTTGCTTAAGAAAAATTCCTCTAATACCTCTCCAGCTAATCTTCCATTTACAGTATCATGTGTTATCATAAATAGATGTCTTCCTGAAAAAATATCTTTCTCTCTTAAATTTTCTACTGCAATAATCTCTGATCCAAATCTCTTATCTCTAAGGTCTACCATACTCTCTTTTTCATAGTAGCTTAAAATATCATCTTTAGTTATATTTTCCTTTTCCGGATTGTGTTCAATATAGTTTTCTATTAAACTTGTACCTACTGTAATTATTAAATTATCCAATTTGTTTCCCCCTATCTTTAAATAAAATTCTCTCTACATTTATTATTACCTTTAAATAGCTGTTTTGTCAATCTTTATTTTCAAAACTATACATTTAATTTAAGTTATAAAATTTTAATAAATTTATTTTAATAAAAAAAACTCAAGAACAATTTTTCTATTCTTGAGTTTTTATAAACTATCTCTACATATCTCTACAAGCTATAATATCTGCTCCAGTTCCTAAAACATTTTTTATTATTATATCTCCATGTTTTACTGGTGCTTTTACTTCTATGTTATTTAACAACTTCATACATTCAAAATTTAATTCTTTTGGAATACTTGTACTAGTTTTTACTGGTAATCTATTGTGGATTCCTCCTACTACTCTTACTGTTGAAGTAATTACTCTTTTAGGAGCAGTTAACTCCTCCTTAGCATAAATTGCTCCTCTTGGACAAATATTTCCCTTTACATCTAAAGTATCTGTATCTATTGTTAAGTGACATCCCATAGGACATACTATACATACCATCTCTTTTATCATTATTTTTCCTCCTCTGGCACTAAACAAACTACTAGCTCATTACCTTTTACACTTTCTAATAGTTTCTTAGGAACTACTACTTTTTCCATCTCTCCAGGAGCTAGATGAGCCTTCTTCATATTTACTAATACTGTATCTCCATCTTTTACTTGTAATCTCATATTTTTATATATGTTATTTACTCTCATAGAGATTTCTAAAAAATTTTCTATATTTTCAAATCTATATTTTTGAGGAACAGTGTAAGTCACTCCAAACCCATTTTTAAGCTCTATATACTCTCCATTTTGTACTTCATCTTTTACAAATTTAGCAGCTGCTTTTCCTGCTTTTCTAGCTTCAGCACTTACAAAGTCAACTAAGTCATGTACATGAACTACATTTCCACAAGCAAATATTCCAGGAATACTTGTTTCCATCATCTCATTTACAACTGGTCCAGAAGTTCTTCTATCTATTACGATTCCTGTTTTTCTTGAAATATCATTTTCTGGAATAAGTCCTACTGATAAAAGTAATGTATCACACTCATACTCTATCTCTGTACCAGGAATAGGTCTTCTATTTTCATCTACCTTAGCTATTGTAACTCCCTCTACTCTCTCTTTTCCTTTTATATCTACTACTGTATGACTTAAATATAATGGAATATTATAATCATTTAAGCATTGAGCTATATTTCTAGCTAATCCTCCAGAGAATGGCATAAGTTCTACAACTGCTTGTACCTCTGCTCCCTCTAATGTCATTCTTCTAGCCATAATAAGCCCAATATCTCCAGAACCTAAGATAAGAACTTTTTTACCTACCATATATCCTTCCATATTTATAAATCTTTGAGCTGTTCCAGCTGTAAATACTCCTGCTGGTCTCTCTCCTGGAATAGATATAGCTCCTCTTGTTCTCTCTCTACATCCCATAGCTAAAACTATTGCTTTAGCTTCTATCATCATATATCCATCTACTGTATTGATAGCATGAACTATTTTTTCAGGAGTTACTTCTAATACCATAGTATCTAATTTATACTCTATATTCTTCTCTTTAAGTTTTTTAATAAATCTTTCTGCATACTCTGGTCCAGTAAGCTCCTCTTTGAATTCGTGTAATCCAAATCCATTGTGGATACACTGTTGTAATATTCCTCCAAGTTCTTTGTCTCTCTCTATTACTAAAATATTTTCTACTCCATTATTTCTAGCTTCTATTGCTGCTGCAAGACCTCCAGGTCCTCCACCAATAACCACTAAATCGTATCTCATCTTATAGTTCCTCCTGTTTTTTAGTTTCTCCAGTAAGGATATATGACCCTACTTTATCTAATACTATATCTTCTAATTTTTGATTTAATTCTCTTGCTAAAATCTCTTGTACTCTTGGTCCACAGAATCCACCTTGACATCTTCCCATTCCAGGTCTGCATCTCTTTTTAATACCATCTACTGTCTTAGCTCCTACCATTCTATGAATTACATCAACTATCTCTCCTTCAGTGATATTTTCACATCTACAAATTATTCTTCCATATCTTGGGTCTTTTTTAATTACCTCTGCTTTCTCTTCATTAGAAAGTTCCATAAAATGAATTTGTGGTCTATTTTTCTTGTGCTCCTCTTTTTTCTTTACATCTCCTAATCTTTCCACTATCATCTTAGCTACATCTACTCCAATAGCTGGTGCTGATGTAAGTCCAGGAGATTTTGTCCCTGCTATATTAAAGAAATAAGGCGCATCTTCTGCTTCTCCTATAATAAAATCATCTATATCTGCTTCTGCTCTAAGCCCACTAAAGTTTTTAATATTATCTCTAAAGTTTATATCTTTTACACTTTTAGTTGCAGTTGCTCTAATTTTATCTAATCCACTTAGAGTGTTTCCTACATACTCTTTATTCTCTACCTTTTCAGCTGTTGGTCCTACTATTAAGTTTCCATGCGCTGTTGGTGCTACTAAAACTCCTTTCCCAACTTTTGTAGGACATTGGAAAATCACACTACTTACTAGGTTCCCTTGTACTTTATCTAATAAAAAGTATTCTCCAGCTCTTGGAGTAATTTTAAACTTTCTTTCACTTACCATGTTATTTATCTCATCAGCAAACACCCCAGCAGCATTTACTAAAGCTCTAGTTTCTAATTCTTCTCCATTTGCAAGTATCACTTTATATCCATTTTCTAATTTTTCTATCTTTTCAACCTTAGCATCAGTTATTACTTCTACTCCATTCAATGCTGCATTTTCCAACATTTTTATAGTTACTTCCCAAGGTCCTGTTACCCCAGCTGTTGGAGCATATAATGCTGCTACAACCTCTTTACTTACATTTGGCTCCATTGCAAATACTTCTTCTTTTTCTATAATTCTCATATTAGGAATTCCATTTTTTAATCCTCTATTATATAGTAAAGTTAAATGTGCTCTTTCCTCTTCTGAAAATGCTAAAACTAATGAACCTGTTCTTTTAAATGGAGCATCTATCTCTTTACATAAATCTTCATACATAGCATTTCCTAATGCATTGTACTTTGCCATTAAAGTTCCCTCTGGTGCATCATATCCAGCATGTACTATTCCAGAGTTAGCTTTACTTGTTCCATTAGAAACATCATGCTCTTTCTCCAATACTTTTACTTTTAAATCATATTTTGCTAATTCGTAAGCTGTAGCAGCTCCCATTATCCCTGCTCCAATTACAATAACATCTAACATACCTTCCTCCTTAATTTTTCCAATAAAAAAAAGTCAGCAAACAGACAGATTACCTCTGTCTACTGCTGACTCTCCATTTCTCCAGTCGTTTATTCTTTTACAGTAATATTATCCTACTTTTCAGTCATTTTGTCAAGAAGTTTAATCCTCTTTTTCCCACTCCATAGCCCTTTTTACAGCTTTTTTCCAACCAGAATATTTTTTTACTCTCTCATCTTCAGCCATATTTGGAGTAAACTCTTTCTCTAATTTCCATTGTGAACTAATCTCATCTTTAGTTTCCCAAAATCCAACTGCTAATCCTGCTAAATATGCAGCTCCTAAAGCAGTTGTTTCAAGAGTTTCAGGTCTTCTAACATTTGTTCCTAAGATATCTGCTTGGAATTCCATTAAAAAATTATTGGCTGCTGCTCCTCCATCAACTTTAAGGCTTGCTAATTTTATTCCTGAATCTTCTTGCATAGCTTCTAATACATCTCTAGTTTGATAAGCTATTGATTCCAATGTTGCTCTTATAATATGATTTTTATTTGCTCCACGAGTAAGTCCTAAGATAGCACCTCTAGCATACATATCCCAGTATGGTGCTCCTAAGCCTACAAAAGCTGGTACAACATATACTCCACCATTGTCTTTTACTTTTCTAGCAAAATATTCTGTATCTCTAGCTTCTCCTACCAACTTCAACTCATCTCTTAACCATTGAACACTAGCTCCACCTATAAATATACTTCCCTCTAATGCATATTCAACTTTTCCATTAAGTCCTATTGCTATTGTTGTTACAAGACCATTTTTGCTTCTTACCATCTTTTCCCCTGTATTCATTAGTAGGAAGCATCCTGTTCCATATGTATTTTTAGAATCTCCCTCTTTAAAACATGCTTGTCCAAATAATGCTGCTTGTTGGTCTCCTGCTACTCCAGCGATTGGAACTCTATGTCCACCTTTTCCTCCTAAGTTAGCATATCCAAATGTTCCACTGCTATCTTTTACTTTTGGTAACAGCGATTTAGGTATTCCTAGTACTTTTAATAACTTTTCATCCCATTCCAATTTTTTTATATTATAAATCATTGTTCTTGAAGCATTTGTATAATCTGTAGCATGAACTTTTCCATTTGTCAGTTTCCATATCAACCAAGTATCAACAGTTCCAAATAAAAGCTCTCCTTTTTCTGCTTTCTCTTTAGCTCCTTCTACATTATCTAGAATCCATTTTATTTTTGTTCCAGAGAAATAAGCATCTATTAAAAGTCCTGTATTCTCTTTTACGTATTCCTCCAATCCCTTTATTTTCTTTAATTCATCACATATTTTAGCTGTTCTTCTACATTGCCAAACTATAGCATTATATACTGGCTTTCCTGTATTTTTATCCCATACAATAGTAGTTTCTCTTTGATTTGTTATTCCTATACCTATAATATCATGTTGAGATATCCCTGTTCTAGCAATTACTTCTGCTAATACTCCACTTTGACTTGACCATATTTCCATTGCATCATGTTCAACCCATCCTTCTTTAGGATATATCTGTGTAAACTCTTTTTGAGCTACTCCAACTATTTGTTGTTCACTATCAAAAACAATTGCTCTTGAACTTGTAGTTCCTTGGTCTAATGCTATTATATATTTTTTATCCATTGCTAAAACCTCCAATATTTTTATCTGTATTCTTTATCCTAAACAAATTGTACAAGTTGTTGAAAATATATTAAATAAACCTATTCCTATCAATGCACCTATAATAGGACCTACTATAGGTACCCAAGCATAACTCCAATTTGAATCTCCTTTTCCTTTTATAGGTAATAATGCATGAGCTATTCTTGGTCCTAAATCTCTTGCAGGATTAATAGCGAAACCTGTTGCTCCTCCAGTAGCCATACCAATTACACAAATAAGCATTCCCACCAAAAATGGTTTTATTCCTGGATCAACCATATTTTTCCCATAACCAATTGCTAATATTCCAATAACTAAAATAGCAGTTCCAATCATCTCTGTTACAATATTCCAAGGCTTATTATCAATAGCTGGTCCTGTTACAAAAACTCCTAATTTAGTTCCTTTACTTGGTTCTTCATCTAACAGATTTTTATAAGTTAAATATGCCAAAGTTGCTCCTAATATTCCTCCTAATATTTGAGCTAGAATATAACCTGGTACTAATTTCCAAGATAATGTTCCATCAAAAGCTAATGCTATTGTTAATGCTGGATTTAAATGTGCTCCACTTACCCAACCAGTTAAATAAGCAGCCATTGTTACTGATATTCCCCAGCCAAAACAAGTTACCATCCAGCCTCCACCCTTTCCATAGCTTTTATTTAAGCTTAGGGTCATATTAATACCATTTCCTAAAAGTAAAAGAAAAGTTGTTCCCAAAAACTCTGCTAAATACATTGAACTTGATTCCATATGAAGTCCTCCTATTTATTTTTTATATAAAAAAAGCTGAGTAGCATTAAAAAAATGCTTTACTCAGCTCTCTTTTTTTGTATAATATAGTCGCCAAACAAAATATACAAAAGGAGATATACATGCTTTTAAAACACATATTCTCTGATATTAATATATCAAATCTTTTAACTCATGTCAAAAAATATTTTTACTATAATCATTTTCTTTACATTGAAGAGACTATTCAAAAATTTCTTGCTTGTTCAATTGATAAAGCTTTCATTGTTTATCAATGCCCTCTGTGCGGTAGCGCTCATTAAATTTAAAATTTACTTGTAAA
>NZ_GL987987.1:0-128600 GCF_000158195.2 Fusobacterium mortiferum ATCC 9817 | reverse complement strand
AAATAAAAAAAGAACTTAAATTTATTATCTCTAAAATAAAAAAATATAAATTACAATATACTAAAACTACATTTTATCAACTAGAAATCTGGAAAACATTTGGAATAAATCCTTTCTATTGTTTTAATTGTAAAATTAAAATGAAAGTAAGAAGAATTTCATATTTTAATATATCAAAAGGCTCCATTTGTTGGAAAGAATATTGTTGGTAGCGCTGATTAAAATCAGCTTTTTTGTGTTACAAAAATATTTATTTTTTCTTATTTTATTAAACTTCTAATAGAAATATTAACTAATTCCTTATTTTTCTCTTAAAAAGTCAAATTATAATTTCCTTATATATAAAAAAGCTTGAAAAAAACACTGAACTCCTCAGTATTTTTTCAAGCTTCTCCATAACACTAAGCCAATTATTCACATGATTTATTCTACTATTTTTTCAGCAACTCGTCAACTATTTTTTATTTTTTTGTTTATTTTTAATTTCTTTAGTCATTTTATCATACATACCATAATTCTTTTTTTGTGGTAGAAATTCCCATAGCACCACTTCCTAAAGCATTGATTATATCTTCCTTATCTTCTATCAATCCACCTGTTATTATTGGAACTTTAACTGCTTTATTTATCTTTTTTATAATTTTAGGCATTAAACCTGGTAATATCTCTATTGCAGTTGGTTTATTTTCTTTTATATTTATTATTGTATTATTCAACGAGAATGAGTCTAAAACAAAAAATCTTTGTATTACTTTTATTCCATTCTTATTAGCAAAAGATACAATATTATGCTTCGTTGTTATAATTCCATCAGGCTTAATCTCTTTTATAAGGTATTCTGCTCCATTATTTGAACTTGAAAGTCCATCTACCATATCTACATGAACATATACTATTTTTCCTACCATCTTTAATCTATTAACTATCTCTTTCAGATTTAGAATATTTGCCATTATTACAAAAACTATTTCACTACTACTTTTTATTGCATCTTCTAAATATGTATCATTTTTTAATGCAGGAATAATTGGATTTCTTTCCAAAATTTCTTTTATATTGTACATAACTTTCTCCTAAAATTTACTATTTTTAATAATTAATTATAACATTATAATCAAAATAAAAAAAGTTAATTAGTATAAATATTTATGGAATTTGCACTTGAGAAATATGATTACATGTTGAAAGTTCTGACATCACATCTAAAATATCTATCTGTTTTCCCATAATTAATGTATATTCTATTTTATGTTCTTCTAAGTTTTTTTCAACATTTTTTATTTTTATATTATTTTCTTTAAAAAAATTATAATTTTTCATCAAAACTTCTGAAAAATCTATATCTTTATTAAAATGTACTATCAATTTTCCTATATGTTTATTCTCTATCCAATAACGTTCTAATTTTTTTAAAGTTACAAGAACAATTATTATTGCTATTCCTGAAGGTACAGCTAGATAATAAAATCCCCAACCTATACTTAATCCTAAACAACCTGTAGCCCAAATAGAAGCTGCTGTAGTTAATCCCCCAATAATTCCTTTATCCCTCATTATTGTCCCAGCCCCTAAAAAACCTATACCACTAACTACTTGGGCCCCTATGCGACCTAAATCAGTTTTCAATACTTGTGAAGCAGCTGGAAATGCTAATGCATAATTATGTAAATTTATTCTTAGTTGATCTTGAATCATAGATACTATTGTTGCACCAAGACAGACTAATATATGAGTTCTAAAGCCTGCTGGTCTATTATGGTGTCCTCTTTCATAACCAATTATTCCTCCAATAACTATTGCCATAAAAATTCTTAAAATAATCTCATATATTGTAAGTGTATTTGTAAAACTACTCATAAAAACTCCCTTCAAAAATAAAGTAGCAAAGTTGCTCAACATTTGCTACTTTTTACTTAATTTTTATTTATCCTTTCCTGGATAAAACTTAGAATTTGAGAAATAATCTTTAGTTTGTTTTCTGACTTCTGGGAATAATACTATTAATGCTATTAAGTTTGGAATAATAACTAATCCCATTGCTAAGTCTTGAATTGTCCAAACTAAATCTATCTTTGTAATTGCCCCTACAATACATAAAAATGGAAATACATACTTTACTTTATCAGTAACTTTAGGTCCAAAAGCATATGTAAAACTTTTAGCAGCATTAAACCACTGTCCCATTAAAGTTGTAAAGCAGAAAATTAAAAGAGCAAAAGTAGCTACATGTTTTAGCGGAAACCATACAGTTCCAAAAGCTTCAATAGCCATTACTGTAGCACTATGTCCACTTTGATACATTCCTGTTACTCCAACAACTAGAGCTGTTATAGTACAGATAATAATTGTATCAACAAATACCTCTGTAACTCCTGCAATTCCTTCTTCACAAGGGTGTTCTACAATAGCTGAACCATGTGCAAAGGGAGCTGTTCCTTCCCCTGCTTCATTAGAATACATTCCACGAGTTATTCCAAATTGAAGGGCTCTAGTCATAACATATCCTCCAGTTCCTCCAGCTACTGCTTTTAGAGAGAAAGCTTCTGAAAATATTTGACCAAATATTGCTGGAACATGTTGAATATTTAAAATAATAACTAAAATCCCTACTACAATATAAAATACTGACATCATTGGAACAAGTGATGTAGCTATATTAGCAACTCTTTTTAAACCACCTAAAGTTATTGCCATTAAGAAACAAATTAATGCTATACCTGTAATCCAAGTAGGTATATTATAGTTAGAGTATAGAATACCTGAAATAGTATTAGATTGAACTAGATTAGCTCCCATCATCTTAGTACACATAAGAACCGCAATAACTATCCCTAACCAAGGAGCTTTAAGTCCATCTCTAATGTAATACATAGGTCCACTTAAAAGATTTCCTTGTGAATCCTTTCCTCTATACAATTGTGAAAGTACAATCTCTCCATATTTTAAAGCCATTCCAAAACAAGCAGCAAACCACATCCAGAATACGGCTCCCATTCCTCCAGCAGCAATAGCAGTAGCAATCCCTACAACATTTCCTCCACCTACATTTCCAGCTAATGTTACCATCATAGCTTTAAAAGAGGAAATTGATCCCTCACCTTTATCTTCATTTCTAGCCTTAAAAGAATCAATCAACGTTTTCTTAATAATAAATTTAAAATATCTTACCTGAATAAAACCATTAGTTACTGTATATAAAATTCCTAATCCCAATAATACAAAAACTAACCATTTACCCCATAACCAAGCATTTATAATTACAAGAATTTTTTCTAAATTATCTATCATAGTTCTCTCCTACCTATTTTTTATTTATTTTTTATCTCTTTAGCTAACTCAGGATAATTTGTTATAATTACATCTATTCCTTTTGAGTACAAATATCTCATATCTTTTTCTTCATTTACTGTCCAAGTATTAATCTCAAGATTATACTTCTTTAACTCATCAATAACTTCAGGTATCAAATTATTATGTCTTGGATGATAACATTGAACTCCATGAGAATGAGTATATTTCCCAGCATCTATTATCCAATCTTCTGATAAAAATCCATACTTTAATTGGGAAGCAATTTTTTTCATTCTCATAACAGAGAAATGATTAAAACTAGATATAATAACTCTATCCTCTAGGTTATATTCTTTTATCAATTTCCAAACCTTTTCCTCTATCCCTAAATACTCATTTATTCCTGTTTTTAATTCAATATTTGTTATTACCTTTAAATTTTTTACCAATTCAAAATAATCTTTAAGAGTAGGAATTTTATTAAAGCCTACATTTTCAAACTTAAATGATGCATCAAATTTTTCTAATTCTTCATAAGTATAATCCACAACATACCCTTTTCCATTAGTGGTTCTATCAATAGTTTCATCGTGAATAATTACTACTTCCCCATCTTTTGTAAGTTGAACATCTAACTCTATTCCATCTACTCCGCACTCTATAGCTTTTTTAAAAGCTAACATTGTATTCTCAGGATAATTTCCACTATATCCTCTATGTGCAAAAATTTTACTCATAATTTTCCTCCTTTTAATTAAAAAATTCAATAAAAAAACTGGAAAACACAAGTTACAATTAACTTCTTAGTTAATAGCTTCTCCATGTCTCCCAGCTAATATTCTATATATTACATAATATACAATATTTTAAAATTTTTGTCAAATTATTTTATTTTTTTAGTTTTTTTAGTATTTTTTTATTTAAAATAGTACATAAAAACCTATCATATATTTCAACAATTTTTTATTATTATTACATCATTCCAGGCATCATACCAGAATTCATCTCTGGTTGTTTAGGTTCTTTTTTACTAGCTACTAAAACCTCTGTAGTTAGAATTAAAGCAGAAACAGATGCTGCATTTTGAATAGCTGACCTAGTTACTTTTACAGGATCTAGTATTCCTTCTTCTATCATATTTACATATTTTTCAGAAGCAGCATTAAATCCATATCCTTCTGGCATATCTTTCACTTTTTCAAGTACTACTGCACCATCTACTCCAGCATTTTCAGCTATCTGTCTAAGGGGAGCTGTAAGAGCTTTTTTAACTATCTCTACTCCTATTCCCTCTTCTCCTTCAAGCTTAAAGCTATCCATATCCTTAGCAATCTCTACAAGTATAGTTCCTCCACCAGAAACTATTCCCTCTTCTACTCCTGCTCTTGTAGCATTTAGAGCATCTTCTATTCTAAGTTTTTTATCTTTCATCTCTGTTTCAGTAGCAGCTCCAACTTTTATTACTGCAACTCCACCAGAAAGTTTAGCAAGTCTTTCTTGTAATTTCTCTTTATCATAATCTGAAGTTGTTTCAGCTATTTGATTTTTAATAGCAGTTACTCTTCCTTTTATAATTTCAGCTTCTCCCATTCCATCTACTATGATAGTAGCATCTTTAGTAACTTTTACTTTTTTAGCACTTCCAAGTTGTGGAATTGATGTTTCTTCTAATCTCATACCTTTCTCTTCTGAAATTACTTCTCCACCTGTAAGAATAGCTATATCTTCTAACATAGCTTTTCTTCTATCTCCAAAAGCTGGAGCTTTTACAGCTACAACATTTAAAGTTCCTCTCAATTTATTTATTACTAATGTAGTTAGTGCCTCTCCCTCTAATTCATCAGCTATAATTAACATAGGTCTTGAAGTTTGTACTGTTTGCTCTAGTATAGGTAAAATATCTTTCATATTTGAAATTTTCTTATCAGTTATTAGAATAAATGGGTTATCTAGTTCAGCTACCATTCTTTCAGAATCTGTTACCATATATGGAGATACATATCCTTTGTCAAATTGCATTCCCTCTACTACTTCTAAAGTAGTTTCTAAAGATTTTGCTTCTTCAACAGTAATTACCCCTGTTTCTCCAACTTTTTCCATAGCTTGAGCTATAAGTTTTCCTATCTCTTCATCTCCTGCAGAAATTGAAGCAACTTGAGCTATCTCTTCATTTGACTCTATTTTTTTAGCTCTAGCTTTAAGATGATTAATTACCTCTTTAGTTGCTTTTTCTATACCTTTTTTGATAAACATAGGATTAGCTCCAGCACTTACCATTTTTAATCCTTCTTTTACAATAGCTTGAGCAAGTATTGTAGCAGTAGTAGTTCCATCTCCTGCTACGTCATTAGCCTTTGTAGCTACCTCTTTTATAAGTTGAGCTCCCATATTTTCAAATGGATCTTCTAACTCTATCTCTTTTGCAATAGATACACCATCATTTGTGATAAGTGGTGAACCATAACTTTTTTCTAATACAACATTTCTTCCTCTAGGTCCTAATGTTACCTTTACTGCATCTGCTAAAGTATTTACTCCTATTTCAAGTTTTTTTCTAGCTTCCTCATCAAATTTTAAAATTTTTGCCATTTTTGATTACCTCCAATAATTACTCAACAATTGCTAAAATATCCTCTATATTTAATACTAAATATTTTTCATCTCCATCTTTTATCTCAGTACCAGAAAATTTAGAATACACTACTTTCTCTCCAACTTTTATATCTTCTAATTTTTCTCCCTTTCCAATAGCTATTACTTCAGCCATATTAGGTCTTTCTTTATCTCCTGCTCCTGGAAGAATAATTCCACTTGCTGTCTTCTCTTCTACTTTAACTGGTTTCACTAAAACTCTCTCTCCAATAGGTCTTATTTTCATCTATATCCCTCCATTTTATTAGCACTCTTATACAACGAGTGCTATTCTTTTACATTAATATCTTAAATCATTTAATCTTAACTGTCAATAGTTTTTTGAGAATTTTTCATTGTCTTTTTTTAACTTCATTGGTAAAATATAGGTAATGCTGGGGAGGTTGTTATTATGAGTAATTTACTCAATGAAAAAATTGATTTAAAAGAGTTTTACAAAAAATTCTTAGTTATTGGTATTCCATTGATGATACAACAACTTGTATCTTCATCTTTAAATTTTATTGATAATCTTATGATAGGAAGACTTGGTACTGACTATATAGCTTCTGTTGGTTTTGCCAATAGTGTCTATCGGATTTTAGATTTGATTATCTTTGGAATATGTAGTGGTATGGGAGTATTTATAGCTCAATACTATGGAAAAAGAAATTTTGAATTAATTAGAAAAATATTAGGACTTATGGTAAGAGCAGCTTTTGCAGTATCTATGTTATTTGCTCTTGTAGCTTTTTTTAAGGCTGATTTTATTATAGGAATTTTTTCAAAAGATTCAGAAGTTTTAAGAATTGGTACCTCGTATCTTAAAGTTGTAGTTCCTTGTTATATATTCTACTCTATATCTTCTAGTATGGGATTTTCTTTACGTGCTATGGGGCTTACTAAATTTCCTATGATTTCAGCTTCTATTGGAGTAGCAACCAATACTTTCTTTAACTACTGTCTAATCTATGGTAATCTAGGACTTCCTAAACTTGAGGAAAAAGGAGCTGCTCTTGCAACAATTTTAGCAAGATTTGTAGAGATGTGTATTATACTAACTATTATCTATAAAAAAGACTTCAACCTTAAAGGAAAATTAGAATCATATCTACATATTCCTAAAAATCTTATAAAAGAGATTATAAAAGTATCTTCTCCTGTTATATTTACTGAGATGCTTTGGATACTAGGAATTATCTCTCTATCAGTTGCCTATGCAAAACTTGGTACTGTACAATCTGCTTGTGTACAGATAGCTGATGTGGTTTCTGCTATTTCTGCTATATTATTTATGGGAATTTCTAATGCTGCTTCTGTTATTATTGGACATACTATTGGTAGCGGAGATAAAAATAAAGTCATTGCCTACTCTAAACAAATTATTTTAGTTGCCTTTGGTATGGCTACTTTTAGCTTTATCTTAGTACAACTTCTTACAGGAAATATTATAGCTTTGTATAAATTATCACCAGATATAGCTCTTCTTGCTGAAAAAACTTTAAGAGTATATGGAATTTTTGTTTTCTTTAAAATGGTAAACTGGGCTATACTAATTGGATTATTTAGAGCAGGTGGAGATACAAAAGTAGCTTTTTACTTAGATATCTTACCACTTTGGTTATATGGTGTTCCATTAGCTTTTATAGGAGCATATTTCAAAGTTCCTATTTTTATTCTTATAGGACTTGCAGAATCTTGTGAAGTTATCAAGTTAATATTTGCTCTTTGGAGATATAAAACTCTACATTGGATAAAAGATGTAACAGTATAATTTTTATATTAAAAACTCCCCCTCTTAGAATTTAAGAGAGGGAATTTTTTTATATTTAGTATGTAGTAAAAAGTTTTTAAATACTATCTTTTCTTATATCCACACTTTGGACAAACTCCATTTTCATCTAATGAAATTCCACAAAGAGGACAACGGTCTATATTATTCTTAGTAGTAAACTCTGCAGAAGCTGCATTTACACCACTAGTAAAAGTTATTTTAGCAATATTTAATTTATCTTTTAATAAGTCATAAACAATTTTAATCATTCCTTCAACTGTTAAAGTTTCTTTAGTAACAACTAAACGAGCGTCAGGATATGCAGTTGCTAAGTCAGTCTTAAAAGCAGGACCTTTCATAACGTTTTGAGGAGTCCCATCTTTTATCCCAGTTTCCTCATAAACTTTTAAAATAGCAGGTAAAAGAGGATCATCTTCTCTCAAAATAAGAGAGTGGTCAAAATTCTTCAATACTTCCCAAGCTGTTTTTTGAATTTCATTACAAGGGAATACCATATTTACACCTTCATTTATAGAATCTTCTACTTCTATTGTTAAAACTCCAGTATGTCCATGTAAATATTGAGCTTCTCCTCTAAACTTATAAAATCTGTGTGCATATTGTAAATCAAAACTTGTAATACTTCTCATAATTTTACCTCCTTAAATTAACTATCTTTATTCTTATGAGAATATATTATCATATTTGTATTTATTTGTCAATTAAAATTATTTTCATTTTGTAATAATTACAATCGTATGGTATTAAACCTTGATTTTACTTTGTTTATTGAAAATTTATCTTTTATATTTTATTACTTTTGAAAAAATTTATTTAAAAACTCCTTCTTTTCTCTCACAAAAAGTTTTCCTTCTACCTCCTTGCAAATATAAACTACCACTATTAATCCATCTCTTTCATTAGTGCAATCAATAGCTTCTTTTATCACTTCATACTCTCTTCCGTTCTTTTTATTAATCCAAGTTGAATTAGCTTTTATTTCCATTTTTTCTCCTTTATTTATCAAATAATTTTTTATTATAATATGAATTTGCTGTATAAATTGCAGCTATTGGATTATGCCCTAATACTCTATCTTTTACCGCAAAAACAGTAACAGGTGCTTCAGAATATTTTATAAATAAACTATCATGCCCTACACAAAGTCCTAATAATATATTTAATTGTGTTCCTCTTGAATTTAAAAATTTAGCCTGTCCTATTGGATTACACATAGGTTCAAATTCACAAGCAGGACGAACTTGCTGCTCTTTATTTATATTTATAAATTTTTTAGAAATACTTCCATTTTTACATACAATAGAATCTACTTCAAAACCATGATATCTTAATATATTGGCAAAAATTTCAGCCTCATTTGCTAAGCCTATACAAAAAGCTAATCCTAATTTTGTAAAATTACACTTATTAGCAAAAAGTATAATCTCCTGTATCCTTGTTAATTGACAATATCCTTCTGCTTCTACTAATGCTGAATTATGAGATAATCTCATATTTTCTTCTTCTAAATAATATTTTTTTATTTCCTCTATTTTTTCTAATTCTCTACACGGGCAATTTATAGGTGCATCTTCTAAATTTCCGTTTCTACATGAATGTTTTTTACATGAATCACAAGTATACATTACAATCCCCTCCTCAAATATTTTATATTTATATTATATAACATTTTTGAAAAATTTTCTAAAAAAATATTGATATATAATGTAGAAAATAGTATAATATAAAAATATAACAATACTAGTTTATATTAAAAAATAAAAAAATTTAAAAGGAGAAATGAAATGCACCCAGTAATAATAAAATTTTTAGACAAAGTTTTAGACTTACTTCCTACAATTATTATTAGAGGAGTAATTGTTATTATATTATTCTCTATTTGGCCTAAATTTGTAGCTGTATTAATCAAAGCGTATAAAAAGGCTTTAAGGAAGAAAAATGTTGATCCTCTTTTAGAAAGTTTTACAAGTTCAATGATTAAAACTCTAATGTATGTAATCCTATTTTTCTTAATAGTAGGAATAGCTGGAGTAAAAGCTACTTCACTTGTAACTGTTCTAGGTACTGCAGGTTTAGCTGTAGGTTTGGCATTACAAGGAAGCTTAGCAAACTTAGCTGGAGGTATGTTAATACTTTTCTTTAAACCTTTTACTAAGGATGAATATATCGTAGCAAGTAGTGGAGTTGAAGGAACAGTTGATAAGATACAAATACTTTATACTATCTTAACTACCCCTGATAATAAAGTAGTTATCGTTCCTAATAGTCAATTAGCTAACAATGCCATTACCAATGTTTCAAGAAATCCAGAAAGAAGACTTGATATGGTATTTTCTGTTTCTTATGATACACCAACTGAAAAAGTAAAAGAGATTTTAAATAGAATTGCTAATGCTCATCCAGCAGTTTTAAAAGAAAAACCTATTAATATTAGAATGAGCGTTCAAAATGCTAGTTCACTTGATTTTATATTTAGAGTATGGGTAAAAAAAGAAGATTATTGGACAGCAAAATTTGATTTTACTGAAATTGTAAAAACTGAATTTGATGCTAATAATATTGAAATTCCATATCAAAAAATTGATATTTATAGAAAATAATTTTTCAAATAAACTTTGTGTTAAAAATCACATTTTTTAAAAATTTTACTGTACATTTTCCAGAGTTTCGTGTTATAATATCTGAAATCCAAAAAATATTTATAAAATAAGTTCGTAAATTAAATTAATCTATATTATGTATTTTAAAAGGAGTTGCAAATGAACGGAAAAATAGTAAAAGAAGCTATAACATTTGATGACGTATTATTAATCCCTGCAAAATCAGAAGTATTACCTCACCAAGTAAATCTTAAAACAAGACTTACAAAGGATATTACACTAAATATACCTATACTTAGTGCTGCTATGGATACAGTTACAGAATCAGATTTAGCTATCGCTCTAGCTAGACAAGGTGGAATTGGATTTATTCATAAAAATATGAGTATTGAAGATCAAGCTGCTGAAGTAGATAGAGTAAAAAGAATAGAAAGTGGAATGATAAGAAACCCTGTTACTCTTACTGCTGATTGTACAGTAGGACAAGCTGAAGATTTAATGAGAAGATATAAAATCTCTGGACTTCCTGTAATTGAAGGAGAAGGAAAACTTATAGGTATAGTTACAAATAGAGATATAAAATACCATAAAGATATGGGACAACTAGTTGGAGATATGATGACAAAAGATAATCTTATCACAGCTCCAGTTGGAACAACTTTAGACCAAGCTAAGGAAATATTATTATCAAATAGAATAGAAAAGTTACCTATAACAGATGAAAATGGATATTTAAAAGGATTAATTACAATCAAAGATATAGATAACTTAGCTGAATATCCTAATGCATGCAAAGATTCTCATGGAACATTGAGAGTTGGGGCAGCTGTTGGAATAGGACCTGATACTTTAGAAAGAGTTGCAGCTCTTGTAAAAGCTGGAGTAGATATTATAACTGTTGACTCTGCTCATGGACACTCTATGGGAGTAATCAATAAAATCAAGGAAATTAAAGCTGCTTTCCCTAATCTTAACTTAATCGGTGGAAATATTGTTACTGCAGAAGCTGCTTTAGACTTAATTGAAGCTGGAGTAGATGCTGTAAAAGTAGGAATAGGACCTGGTTCTATCTGTACTACAAGAGTTGTTGCAGGAGTTGGAGTACCTCAACTTACTGCTGTAAATGATGTTTATCAAGTATGTAAAGATAGAGGAATAGGAGTAATTGCTGATGGTGGAATAAAGCTATCAGGAGATATAGTAAAAGCTTTAGCAGCTGGGGCTGATTGTGTAATGCTAGGAGGACTTCTAGCTGGAACAAAAGAAGCTCCTGGAGAAGAAATAATTTTAGAAGGAAAGAGATTCAAGCTTTATGTTGGAATGGGTTCAATAGCAGCTATGAAGAGAGGTTCTAAAGACAGATACTTCCAAAATGATGCTAAAAAACTAGTTCCAGAAGGAATAGAAGGACGTATCTCTTATAAAGGAAATTTAAAAGATGTTGTATTCCAATTATGTGGTGGAATTAGAGCAGGTATGGGATACTGTGGAACTCCTACAATAGAGGATTTACAAATTAATGGTAAATTCATAAAAATAACTGGTGCCGGATTAAGAGAAAGTCATCCTCATGATATTACAATTACTAAAGAAGCACCTAACTATTCTAAATAAAATATAATTATATAATGGTTATTACATTAGTAATAACCATTTTTTATTCTTTATAATTTTAACTGTTTTTAAACTCTATTTTATATATTAGCACAAAAAAAGCCCCAAAATTTGGGGCTTCTATACTTTCTGATTAACTCAACTATTTTGAAGCGTATACAGATACTTGCTTCTTGTCTTTTCCTAATCTTTCGAATTTTACATATCCATCAATTAGAGCAAATAGAGTATGGTCTTTACCCATTCCCATGTTGTTTCCTGGGTGGAAAGCTGTTCCTCTTTGTCTTACTATGATGTTTCCAGCTTTTACAACTTCTCCATCATATTTTTTTACTCCAAGATATTTAGGATTTGAATCTCTTCCGTTTTTAACAGAACCTTGTCCTTTTTTGTGTGCAAATAATTGTATATTTAAAGTAAATTGCATCTATTTTTCCTCCTTCTCAACAAGCTTTATATTTTTAGGATAATCTTTTGATAAACTTTTTATCATTAATACCATGCTCTCTAATAAAGTATCTAGTTCTTTCTCTTTTCCTTTATTATCCATACCTCTCATATCTACACTTAAGTATCCATCAGAGTCTATTTCAAACTTAGGATAGATATCAAGCACATCTTGCATACCACCTAAAGGTAATTGTAATGCCATAGAAAGTGCAGCACAAACTATATCTTCACCATACTCAGCATAGCCTGAATGTCCAGTAGCTTTGTATCCTACAACTCTACCTTTTTTTCTATAAATTTCTATTCTTGTCATTGACAATCTAATTTAGACAATTAAGCGTTTATTGAAGTAACTTTAATTTCAGTAAATAGTTGTCTGTGACCTTTTTTTCTGTGGTATCCTGTTTTTGGCTTGTATTTGAAGTTAACTACTTTAGCTCCTTTACCTTGAGCAACAACTTCTGCAACTACTTTAGCTCCTTCTACTACAGGAGTTCCAACTTTTACAGTTTCTCCATTAGCTACTAAAAGAACTTCAGTTAATTCTACAGTTGCGTTAACTTCAGCATTTAATTTCTCTACTCTTAATACGTCACCTTCTGTAACTTTGTATTGTTTACCACCAGTTTTAATAACTGCGTACATTCTAACACCTCCAAAAGTATTAACAAATCGCTGAATAGGGTTGCTGATGACCTTATTTCATGCGTAATCTAGATGAGATTATACCATATAAATTAAAGTTTGTCAATGGGTCAGCTATATTTTATATTAATTTTTTTGATAAAACTATTGATTTTTTTGAAAAAAAAATGTATTATTTACCTATCTAGTAAATAATATGAGGTTGATGAATTTTATGATATTTCAAAGAACTGAACTTTTAATTGGAAGTGAAAATTTAAATAAACTTAAAAATTCTCATGTAATAGTTTTTGGTGTAGGTGGAGTAGGAGGATTTGCTACTGAAGCCCTTGTAAGAGCTGGAATAGGCGAGATTTCAATAGTTGATTTTGATACTGTTGATATAACTAATCTAAATAGACAAATAATTGCACTACAAAGTACAATTGGAAAGCTAAAAACTTCTGTAATGAAGGAAAGACTTCTAAATATCAATCCTAATTTAATTGTACATGAATATCCATGTAAATTTTCCAAAGATAATATTGATATTTTCTTTAAAGATAAAGAGTATTCATATATAGTAGATGCTATTGATTTAGTTACTTGTAAATTAGACTTAATCTCCATTGCAAAAGATAAAAATATTCCAATTATCTCATCTATGGGGACAGGAAATAAACTAAATCCTACTATGCTAGAAGTTAATGATATAAATAAAACTTCTGTATGCCCTTTAGCTCGTGTTATGAGAAAAGAGTTAAAAAATAGAGGAATAAAAAAATTAAAAGTTGTTTATTCTAAAGAGGAACCTAAGAAACCTGAAAACTTAAAAGGAAGTAGAGAAAAAAAAGTAAATGTTGGAAGTATCTCATTTGTTCCATCAACTGCTGGACTTATAATAGCTAGTGAAGTAATTAAAGATATTTGTAATTTATAGGAGGAATATAAAATGAAAAAAATTGGAGTGTTTTATGGTACTACTTCAGGGACTACTGCTGGAGTTGTTGATGAATTAGAATTTTATTTAAGAAAAAATGACTATGAGGTACACAATGTAGCTGATGGTATTTCTAGTCTTTCTGAATATGAAAATCTCATACTTGTAACACCTACTTATGGTGTAGGAGAATTACAAGCTGACTGGGAAAATGTATATGATGAGTTTTGTAAAATTGATTTTACAGGAAAAGTTGTTGGACTTATAGGACTTGGAAATCAATATGCATTTGGAGAATCATTTGTAGGAGGAATTAAAGTTCTTTACGATGTGGTTATTAATAATGGTGGAAAAGTTGTTGGATTTACATCAACTGAAGGATACCACTATGAAGAATCAGAGGCAGTAATTGATGATAAATTTGTAGGACTTGCAATAGATGAAGGAAATCAAGGAGATTATACTCCTGAAAAAATTCAAAATTGGGTATCTGAAATTAAACCTGAATTTAATTAAGAAAATTAAAATTCTCTATTAAAATTTTATAAAAAAAATAGTATAATTTATTTGTTATATTTTTTTAAAGGAGAAAAAAGTGAAGAAGGTTATTTCGTTTATAATGTCTATTACAATTTGTACTACTCTATTAGGTGCAGAGTTTAAAGAGGTTACTCCTCTTGAAAAAAACATTGTTGCTCAAAATGAAACTATAAAAGAAGAAGTAAAAGAAAATACAAAACCTACTGAGAAAATAGAGGTTTTAGAGGAAAAAGTAGCTGAAACAGAAGTTTCCAAAGAAAGAATAGAAGATTTAGGAATTAAAAGAAAAAGTTCAGATGGAAAAGTTTATGCTGGAAAAGAAACCACTCCATATACTGGTAAATTTGCCCTATTTTTAGGAGATATCATTGAATATACTGAAACATATGTAAATGGTGTATTAAATGGACCTAAAACTTGGTACTCTTATGATGGTAAGGTAGTCTTAGAAGAGAACTATAAAAATGATAAGATTGAAGGAGAGCAAAAGGCTTATTATGAAAATGGAAATATTAAATCTATTGTAGACTATAAAAATGGTAAAATTATTAAAATAGAAGCCTTAGCTCAAGATGGAACTATCCTACATCAAAGCGATTTAAGTAAAGGTACTGGAATTTGGAAATATTTCTGGGAAAATGGAAATATTCTTGAAGAAGGTAGCTATAAAAATTGGAAAAAAGATGGCAAGTGGGTCAAATATCGTGAAAATGGCGAAGTTGATGTTACTACTATCTATAAAAATGGTAGACTTATTGAGCAGATTTGGGGATAGTAGTTATTTTAATGTAATTTAAACTAAAAAATTTTTTCTTAAAAATAAAAGTAACTAAGTAGTTATCAATTACAAAATTAAAAGGGAGTCTTATAAAACTCCCTTTTTTCATTAAGAACTATTTATTTTCAGATATTACTTTATTGATTTCAGCTATTACAGCATCAGCATCTAATCCGTGAGCTGCAATCCCTTCTCCTAAAGTTTCTCCAGCTGCTATCATACATCCTACACAACCAAGTCCATACTTTGCAAATACTTCTCTGATTATTGGATAATTTTGAACTGCTACTAAAATATTTGTATCTTTTGTTACCATATCTTATCACTCCTAAAATTTTTTAATTTTTACATTAATATTATAATAAAATTTACTTGCTGTGTCAACTTTTATTATATATTTATTTTCCTACTATATTTAGTAAATCATGTACTCTTACCATACCTACCAATTTATTATCATCTATTACAGGGAGTACAGTTATTTGGCTAGGTCTATTTTCCATAAGTTCTAGAGCATCTATTGCCATACTATTAGAATCCGTTCTTGTAAAGTTTCTTGTCATTATATCCTTAGCTTTAAACGTAAAGAATTCTCCCTCTTTTGTCAAAGCTCTTCTAATATCTCCCTCTGTGATAATACCTACCATTAAATCACCATTCATAACACATACAGCACCAAGACTTTTATCTGTCATAGTAAGTATTACATTTTTTATTGGACTCTCTTTATCACATACAGGTATTTCATCACCTTTTTTCATTATATCTCTTACTCTCATTAGAAGTCTTTTTCCTAGACTTCCACCTGGATGATATAGTGCAAAATTCTCTGGTCTAAAATCCCTTCTCTTTATAAGTATTGCTGCAAGAGCATCTCCCATAACTAAAGTAGCTGTTGCTGATGACATAGGAGCTAAATTAAGCGGACATCCCTCTCTACTTACTCCTATATTTAATACATAGTCAGCTGCTTTTCCTAGTTTTGAATTTCTATTTCCTGTCATAGCTACAAGTTTAGCTCCTATCTTTTGAATAGATGGAAGAAGAGATACTATCTCATCACTATTTCCACTATTAGATATAGCTAATACCACATCATTTGGAGCTATCATTCCAAGATCTCCATGTAATCCTTCAGCAGAGTTCATAAATATAGCCGTTGTTCCTGTTGAAGCTAATGTTGCAGCTATCTTCTTACCAATAAGTCCAGATTTTCCTATTCCTGTAACTACAACTTTTCCCTTCATTCCTAATATCAACTCTACAACTTTTGTTATATCTCCGTCTAAAGAGTTCTTTACTCTTCCTAATTCCTCTATCTCTGCCTCAAATACACTTCTTGCATAATCCACTTCATTAAATTCCATAACTATCCCCTATCTTCCTTTTACTAAATCATCTATTTTTATAGCTACTTTTAATATCTCCTCTAAATCATCTAAGAATAACATATTTGGTCCATCTGACTTAGCTTCATTTGGATTAGGATGTACCTCAGCAAATATAGCATCTACACCTATTGCAAGCCCTGCTCTCATAAGTGGGAATACGTACTCTCTATCCCCAGATGTAGCTGTTCCTAGCCCCCCTGGTCTTTGTACAGCATGAGTCACATCAAATACTACTGGATATCCAAATTTTCTCATTTCCATAAAGCTTCTCATATCTACTACCATATTATTGTATCCAAAAGTACTTCCTCTTTCACAAAGTAGTATATTTTGATTATTACTCTCTTCCATTTTAGTTACAACATTTTTCATATCCCAAGGAGCTAAAAATTGTCCTTTTTTAATATTTACTGGAAGCCCTGTTTCTGCTGCTGCTAAAAGTAAATCTGTCTGTCTACATAAAAAAGCTGGAATTTGTAAAATATCTACTACTTCTGCAGCTTTTTTACATTGCCAAGTTTCATGTACATCAGTTATTACAGGAACATTATACTTTTCTTTAACTTTCTTTAAAATTTCTAATCCTTTTTCAAGTCCTGGTCCTCTAAAAGAGTGTATAGATGACCTATTAGCCTTATCAAAAGAAGCTTTAAAAATATATTGTATTCCTAGTCTATCACAGATATCTTTTATTTTTCCAGCTACTTCCATTACTAGCTCTTCTGACTCTATTACACAAGGCCCAGCTATTAGAGCAAATCTTTTATTTCCTCCAATTTCTATCTTATCTCCTACTTTTACAACTCTTACTTTATCTACCATTTTTCCCCCTTATCCTCTTATCTTTCTTTTTACTATTTCTCTTCTTGCTATTTCTCTATCATCAAAATGGATTTTCTTTCTTCCAAGTATCTGATAAGTTTCATGTCCTTTTCCAGCAATTAAAATTATATCATTTTTTTGAGCTATCTCTATGGCTTTCACTATAGCCTGCTCTCTATCCTCTTCTACAAGATAATGATCTCCGTTCATACCCTTTTTAACATCTTCAATTATTAAATGTGGATTTTCTGTTCTTGGGTTATCAGATGTAAGTATTGCTATATCACTAAGTCTTTGAGCAATTTCCCCCATAATTGGTCTTTTAGTTGCATCTCTATCTCCACCACAACCAAATACAGTAATTACTCTACCTTTTTTCAATTCATTTATACTTTTTAAAATATTCTCTAGAGCATCTCCAGTATGTGCATAATCTACTACAACAATATAGTCTTGTCCACAGTTTACTAACTCAAATCTTCCTGGTGCCCCTTTTATATCTTTTAATTTTTCTAAAATTATATTTTTTCCTATCCCCAATTGAAGTGCTATTCCTATTACTCCTAAAACATTATACAAGTTATATCTTCCTAATATAGCTAATTTCTCTTCAAACATCTCTCCCATAAGATTTAGTCTTACAAATTGACCATCACTATGGAACTCTACTATCTCTCCTGTTAAATCCGCTGACTTAGTTAAAGAATAGGAATATCCACCAAACTCTTTATAGAGCCTATCTCCATAAATATCATCTATATTGATAGAACTTTTTTTGCTATCTTTTAACATTGTAAAAAGTTTTCTTTTAGCTTGGAAATAATTATCCATATTCTCATGATAATCTAAGTGATCTAAAGTTAAATTAGTAAATGATGCAACATCAAATTCTAACATATCTACTCTTCCCAATGAAAGAGCATGAGAACTCACTTCCATAACTAAATATTCCAATCCTTTTTCTACTGCTTTTTTACACATCTTTACTATATCTAAAGATTCAGGAGTAGTATTAGGGGCTTCTATTACTTCATCTCCTATTTTATATTCAACAGTTCCTATCCTAGCTACTTTTTCTTTTCCTAAAATAGACTCTAAAAGATAAGTAGAAGTAGTTTTTCCATTTGTTCCAGTAATACCTATTATCTTTAATTTCTTTTGAGGATAACCATAAAAATTAGAAGCTATCTTTCCTAAATTTTTTCTCAAGTCCTTAACTAAAATATATTCAACAGGAAACTCTGGCTCTACTTTTTTTGATACTAATACTCCCTTCGCTCCATTTTCTATTGCTTGTTTAATATACTTATGTCCATCAGATATAGATCCTTCTAATGCTACAAATATATCTCCATCTTTTATTTTTCTTGAATCGTACTCCATTCCTTTAAATTCTATCTCAGTTTTTCCTTTTTGTAATATCTCATAATCTAGCCCAAGCAATAGTTCTTCCATTTTTCTCTCCTCTAATTTTCAATCTCTATGTGAATATTTTGTACTTTATCTTTATAATCTGCTATTCCTTTATTTAATACTTCTTGTAATTTTGAATACTCTCTATTTAACTTTCTTATTTCATTCCAATCAGGGCTTTCTTTTCTCATCTCTTTTTGAGTTTCCATCCTAATTGAAACCAACTGGCTTTTTATCTCATTAAACCCTTCTAAAAATTCTGCTCTCATTCTTGCAACTTCTTGTTGCTGCTCAAAAGTTAAACATTGAATAAAAACAACATTTTCCTCTTCTCTACTTAATCCTTCATCCCCAAAAATATTTAGTGTAGATATGAACAACAATGTATACATACCTAAATATTTCATAACAGCCTCCACGCTTTCTCGTTTTTTTATTTTATTATATTAAAATAGTGTGGCATCCTTGTGTCTTGCATTTTCGAGGTTATCTCATATATTTTCTATCTGCCAATTTATCTCTTGCTTTCCAATATTTCTTAATATATCATTTATTTTTTTAAAGTGTCCACATCCAAAGAATCCTCTACTTGCTGATAATGGACTAGGGTGTGGTCCTTCTAATACGAAGTGTTGTTTATTTGTTATAAAAGCTTTTTTCTTTCTAGCATTATTTCCCCACAATACAAAAATCACCGGCTCTTTTCTATCATTTAGATGCTTTATAATATTATCTGTAAAAATTTCCCATCCCATACCTGAATGAGAATTAGCTTCACCAGCTCTAACAGTTAGAGCCGTATTTAGAAGCAACACTCCTTGCTCTGCCCATGGTACTAAATAACCATTATTTGGAATATATAATCCCAATTCATCTTTTAATTCTTTATACATATTGAGTAAAGATGGTGGAGTTTTTATTCCAGGATTTACTGAAAAAGCTAAACCATGAGCTTGATTAGGTCCATGATATGGATCTTGCCCCAATATAAGTACCTTTGTATCCCTATAAGTTGTAAGTTTTAATGCTGAAAAAATATTCTCCATTTTTGGATATATAACTCTTGTTTTATATTCTTCAATCAAAAATTTTCTTAATTTTTGATAATATTCTTTATCAAACTCACCTTTTAATACTTCATCCCAATCATTACCTAAATTTACCATTTTTTACCTCCAATAACTATTTAGCTATTACCATACAATTAGGAAATCTCTTTCTCATTCCGCAGTTAGAGCATTTAGTTCTACACTCTGGTGTTAGAGCTACATTTTCTGCTTGTTTTAATTCTCTTTTTAAAAACTCTTTATCCACACTTATTTCTACAATATCCCAAGGTAACTCTTCATTCATATCTCTAGCTCTTAAATACTCATTCTCATCCATACCTAATTCTTCCATAGCTCTCTTCCAGATATTAAAGTTATCTTTGTAATCATCAAGTTTTGCTCCACCTCTCCAAGCTAACTCTACAAGCTCTCCTATTCTCTCATCTCCTCTTGATAAGAATCCTTCTAAATAAGATTTTTTCATATCATGTATTCTCAAATTACAACTTTTTTGTCCTTTAAATAACTCTCTTAAAAGAGCATGTTTTCTTTTCATCTCTGCAAAATCCATCTGCTCTGCCCATTGAAATGGAGTATGAGGTTTAGGTACAAAGTTTGATACACTTACTGTTACATTAAGTCTTTTATTTATAGGTCTACATCTATCTACAACTTTTTTAGCTAGTTCATATATTCCTTTTACATCTTCATCAGTTTCAAATGGAAGTCCTATCATAAAGTAAAATTTTAATGTTTCCCATCCACCTCTCACTGCTGCTTCAGCAGTTTCTAATACATCTTCTTCATTTACTCCCTTATTAATTATATCTCTCATTCTTTGAGAACCAGCTTCTGGTGCAAATGTAAATCCTGTTCTCTTTCCACCACTGATATCTTCAGCTACCTCAACAGAGTGAGTATTCATTCTTAATGATGGAAGTGATACCCCAAGATTTCTATGAGCATTTTTGCTTTTTACTCCTTTAATCAATTCGTCTATCTTACTATAATCACTACTACTTAATGAAGATAAAGATACCTCTCCATATCCAGTCTTTTTGATCATTTTTTCTATTAATTCTAGATTTTTCTCTAAGCTTCTCTCTCTAACTGGTCTATATACTATTCCTGCTTGGCAAAATCTACAACCTCTCGAACATCCTCTTTGTATTTCTACAGTAGCTCTATCATGTACTATATTTATATACGGTACTATCTGATCCTCATAATATTCTGTATTATTTAAATCTGCAACTATTGCTCTTTTTATCCTTTTCTTTCCCTTATGAAGAACTGGCACATATACCCCATCTAATCCCTCTATAAGTTGTAATCTTTCCATCTTAGTTTTATCTTTATGAGCTACTAGGATTTTAGCAATCTCTACCATTACCTCTTCCCCATCACCTATAACTATAAAATCTAAAAATCTTTCCATAGGTACAGGATTCATCATACAAGTTCCACCAGCCATTATCAGTGGATATTCTTCTCCTCTTTCCTCTCTTCTTACTGGTATCCCTGCAAGGTCAAGAGCATTTAATACATTTGGATAGCACATCTCATATGATAGTGAAAAACCTACTACATCAAACTCTTTTAATGGAGTCTTACTTTCTAATGAAAACATTGGAATATTATTTTCTCTCATAAGCTTTTCCATATCTTCCATCGGAGCAAATCCTCTTTCTAATGAAAATCCTTCCACTCTGTTCATAAGACTATATAGTATTCTAATACCTAAGTTAGACATTCCTACCTCATATATATCTGGGAAAAATAAACACATTCTTGCTTTATAATTCTCTTTATGAATACTGTTAATCTCATTTCCTAAATATTGTCCTGGCTTTTCTACTTTTAATAAATATTTATCTAAATTTACTCTCATTTTCTCCTCTTTCTATATTTTAATTTTTACTTATCATCTAACTCTTGAAATCTTTGCATATAGATATCATCAGAATAATAGTGATGATCCTTAGCTAACTCCGCTAGTTCAAGATTAATATTCTCTAATTTTTTATATGAATCTTCATTGTGTCTATCTAAAGTTTTTTCTCCTATCAAAACTTTTTTCATTCTTCTATATAAAGATGCATGATACTTTCCACAATCATGCAAAAGAGCTAATTTTTTAAAAATTTCTTCATCTTTTAATAAATTATCCTCTAATACTAGTTTTAATATTTTATATGAATGTATCTTATCATATTCACTCATTTGATTAAAAACTTCAAACTCTTTATCTGTTAATATTTTTTTTACTTCTATATTCCATTCTGATTTATATTTTCCAAAAATAAAAGTAAGTCCCTGTTTAATCCTTGCTAACATATCTCTTTTACCACTATATTTCCATAAATTTTCTTAAGAGCTTTTATATTTTTTCCATTTTTACCTATTAGCTCTCCTTTTTTCTCTTTAGAAGTATAAAGAATATACAAATTTCTATCTCTATTACTCTCTATTCTCTCTACTCCAGCTATTTTTACATCTTCTACTTTTTCAAAAATATTATTTTTTAGCTCCTCACTTAAGACTATCTTAGATAAAGTAAGATATTTTCCTTCTAATGCTTCCTTTCTGCCAGTAAGAATATATCCAGACATTATTCTTACCTGTTTTGGCATAAAAGAGTTTCCAGAAAAAAATAGTTTCCCATTCTTAAAAGATATATCTACCTCTCTTATATGTTCTTTTAGTTCTAATCCTTTTTTATCAGTAAACTCACTTACATCATATCTTCCAGATAAATCTCTACAAAGTTTTTCAATCTCTTCTAAGCTATTTTTTACTCTTTTTTTAGGATATTCATATATATACTCTCTTCTACCTACCAACTCTGGAAAAGCTAGATTTGGAAAAGTTTTTTTTATCATTGTTATTTTTAAACTTTCATCTGATAAAAGATTAAATCTCTCTTGCAAATTTTTTTATTTCCATCAAACTTACTACTTACATATAAAATATTTTCTGTAGCACTTACTTTAGCGTCGGTTCTCCCTCCCTGTTGTATCCCTTTTGCCCAAGAAAATCCTATCTCATTCATCAACTCTTTAAATCTTCCTTTAACAGTTCTCTTTCCAACTATCTCATCAAAGGAATGAAACTTTGTTCCATCATATTTTATATAGAACATATATCCCCATTTATCATTTTTTTCTATGGTTCTTATATCCATTATCTCTCCTTATTTAAACTAACTATACTATTAAATTATATCATAAAATCTTTCTTTTATATATTATTTTATTTAAAGATTAATTCTCATAATAAAATAGAGCTAAGAATAACACATGTTACTCTTAGCTCTATTTTATTTTTTATTTAAAATTTACATTAGAATTTTGCAAAAGCTACTACTTCTTCTTTTGGAGCAAGTCCTACTGATTTATTTACTACCTCTCCATTTTTGAAAAGTAAAAGTGTAGGTATACTCATTACTCTAAATTGAGCTGCTAATTCTTCCTCTTCATCTATATTTATTTTTGCTACTTTTACTGTTCCAGCTAATTCAGCATCTACCTCTTCTAATATAGGTGCTAAAGCTTTACAAGGTCCACACCATGAAGCCCAAAAATCAACTACTACAGGCTCTTTAGACTGTAATACTTCTTTCTCAAAATTCTCCTTTGTTATATGTAAAATTGCCATACTATCTCCTCCCTTTTCTAGAATTGTTATCTTTTCAAATTTATACTCTTATTATATACTATTTTTTTCTTTTTGTCTAGAATTTCTTTACATTTTTACTCAACTTTATTTTCTTACAATTCTATCAGCTACCATAGCAGCTCTTTTATTTGACAATACATCGTGTACTCTCACTATATCTATACCCTTTTCTATCCCTAAAACAGTAGTAGCAACTGTTCCTTCTACTCTCTCTTGAGGTGGTAGCTCTCCTAATATTGTCCCTATAAATCTCTTTCTAGAAGTCCCTAAAAGCAATCTTCCCATCTCTCTTAGTTCCTGTAATCTTGAAAGTACTTCTAAATTTTCATCTATTCCTTTTCCAAAACCAATTCCTGGATCTAAAATTATACTGTCCCTTGAAATTTGATATTTATCTGCTATCTCATATGTCCTTTTAAAAAACTCTTTTATACAACATAAAATATCACCTTTATATTCTTTTCCATCTTGATTATGCATAGCTATTACAGGAACATCATATTTTTTTACAACTTCAGCCATCTCTCCATTATCATATTGTAATCCCCATATATCATTTAAAATATGAGCTCCAGCTTCAAAAGCTGCCTTTGCAACCTTATATTTATATGTATCAATAGAAATAATAGCTCCTAACTCTACAACTTTCTTTATTACTGGTACTACTCTAGCTATTTCCTCCTCATCACTTATTTGAACATGTCCTGGTCTAGTAGATTCTCCTCCAATATCAATGATATCTGCTCCCTCTTCTAGCATTTTTTTAGCATGTTTTACAGCTTCTTCTATATTATTGTGCTCTCCACCATCAGAAAAAGAGTCTGGTGTTACATTTAATATCCCCATTATAAGAGTTCTTTTTCCTAATTCTAATTCTCTATCTCTGCACTTTAAAATTTGTACTTCTCTTTTTACTTTTTTATAAACCATTGGTACAAATCTTATTCCATTTATATTTTGTTCAGAATCTGTTAAAGAAAATCCCAACTTTTTATAAGTTTCTACTGCACATGGAGCAGAGTTTACAGTTATCTCTTTCTCTTTAGTCAAAGATATAGCCTTTTTAAATAATTCTCTACCTATTCCATGTTTTTGATAAGATTTTTTTACAAAGAAAAGACAGATATGTTGTCCTCCTTGAATAGCTATTACTCCTATTAATTCTCGTTTATCATAAGTTCCATAAAAATCAAATTCATTTATTAACTCTCTACAATCTAAAAATCTTCTAAATTCTTCTACTCCTCTTCTATTATAATTGAAAGCTTCACACTCTAAAAATACATCCCATACAAGTTTTAAAGCTTTATTTATCTCTTTTTTTTCTAACTTTTTAATTTCCATTTGCTTCCCTTTCTTTCAATTTTCTAGCTAACATTGTTATTGTTTTTTTCTCTAAAGGGTGGATATAGTTAGGAGCTATCTCAGATAGAGGGTCTAGTACAAACTCTCTCTCACAAATCCAAGGATGAGGTACAGCTAAATTATCCTCTTCAATTATCTCTTTATCATAAAACAGTATATCAATATCTATTATTCTAGGTCCCCACTTTATCTCTCTGACTCTTCCCATATCCAATTCTATCTGTAAAATCTCTTTTAGAAACTCTTGAGCTGTCATAAGAGTTTTTACCTCTAAACAAGCATTTAGAAAATTATCTTGCTCTAAATATCCAAAAGGTTCTGTCTCTAATATTGTACTACTTTTAACTACCTCTGTATTCTCTAATTCTCCTATTTTTCTTATAGCTTCCAAAAGATTTTTTCTCTTATTCCCAATATTACTTCCTAATGAAAGATATACTCTATGCCATTTTCTAGTAATTTCCACAGCTACATTTTCAAAATGCATCTGTAGTGGTGCCCAAGGTTTTTTTACAATAACTTTTACCTCTTTTACCAACTCATATTTTTTTAATACCATTTCAGCTATATTTTCAGCACATGTTTCTATTAAATCTATACTTTTTTCCAGAAAAAGTTTCTCTACATCTTGAGCTACTAATCCATAGTGAACTGACTTTGTCAAATCCCCTGTTTTACCAGCCTCTCTTGTATCCACAGTAAGCTCTAAAGATACCAAAAATTTTTGTCCTAATTTTTTTTCTTCAGAAAAAACTCCATGAAATCCTATAAATTCTAAATTATTTATATAAATTTTATCCATCATCTCACCACTATTTCAATAAAGTTAATACTTCTACTCTTCTATTACTATCTTTTTCAAAGATACCTCTACAAGCAGTAGTTATTATCTGACTATTTTCTTTCTTTGCTCCTCTCATAGTCATACACAGATGTTTTGCTTTTATTATTACCATAACTCCTTGACAATCAAGTGTCTTATAAATTACATCTGCTAATTCACTTCCAAGTCTTTCCTGTATTTGAGGTCTTTTTGCTAGTATCTCTATACTTTTGATTATATCTCCAAAACCTACTACTTTACCATTAGGAATATATGCTACATCAATTGTTCCAAAAAAAGGTAGAAAATGGTGTTCACACATAGAGTAAAAATCTATATTTTTCTCCATAACCAAATCATTACTATCTACTGAGAAATATCTAAGTAATGGTTCCTCTGGATTTTTATCTATGCCTGAAAAAAGTTCTTCATAACTTTGAGCAACTCTTTTAGGAGTATCCATTAAACTCTCTCTATTTCTATCCTCTCCTATTCCTTCAAGTATTTGTTCAAAAGCTTTTTCTATCTTTTTTAACTCCATTTTCTTTTCCTCTCCATAAATTTTCTATAAATCTAATTTTAAATCTCCATCTTTTATCCAACCTTTTCTTCTCATTAACTTTGCTATTCCCAAAGTAATTATAGCTGGTAATAAAAAATGAAGTAATAATATTCCTAAATATAATTTTAATCCTGTTACTCCTATACTATTCATAGCTGTAACTGTTCCAAACTGTCCTACAAATCCACTTGTTCCCATTCCTGAAGCTATTGGTATATTTTGAAATTTAAAAACCATTGTAGATACTGGGCCTAATATAGCTCCTGCTACTGTTGGTGGTATCCATATCTTCCAATTTTTTACTATATTTCCTATCTGAAGCATAGATGTCCCAACACCTTGAGCTACAAGTCCACCCCAACCATTTTCTTTAAAACTCATTACTGCAAAACCTACCATCTGAGCTGAGCACCCTACTGTTGCTGCTCCACCAGCAAGTCCTCCAAGCCCTATCATCATACATAGAGCTGCACTACTAATAGGAAGAGTAAGAGCTATCCCTACTATTGTGGAAACAAGTATTCCCATAGCAAATGGTTGTAATTCAGTAGCATATACTACCATAGCTCCAAAAGTCTGCATAATCTTTGCTACAAATGGACCTACTAAATAGACCACTAATGAACCTGATATTATAGTTGTAGCTGGAGCAACTATTATGTCTACCTTTGTTTCTTTAGATACTATCTTTCCAAATTCTGCTCCTACAACTGCTCCTATAAAAGAACCTACAGGTCCTCCATACATAGCTCCTATAGCTCCTGTTACTGTTGAAGAAAATAGTACTAGATGAGGAGCTTTTAATCCATAGGCTACTGCAAGTCCTATTCCTGGTCCTGTCATATCTCTAGCTACTTTCCATACTACATCAGTTAGAAAAGCTATCTCTAATTTTTCGCCTATTGTATTAAGTATGGTCCCTATAAGTAAAGTTGAAAAAAGTCCTAATGCCATATAACTTGAAGCATCTACTAAATATTTTTTAATAGATAACTCTACACCTTTTCTTTTTAAAAACTCTCTCATTTTTCTCTCCTCAAAATTTTTATAAAAAGGGAATGACTTTAGCCATCCCCCTAATTTTTTTATCTCTCTTCTATTTGATTTAAATCTGCCATCTTAGTAAAAATATCAGTTAAAAATCTCATTTGAGATAATCTATTATTTTTAATAGCTTCATCTTTATCCATTACTATTATTTTATCAAAATAGTTGTTAATTATATCTTTTCCAGATGTTATCTCTTCAAGATATTTAGCATAATCTCTTTGCTCAATAGCTAGATTTACTTTATTACTTAACTCTACAGAAAATTGATATAACTCCTTCTCTATATCCTCTTTGAATAATTCTGGATTAATTATCATATCTGTATGGTCTTTAGAGATATTTCCAACTCTTTTTAATACAGGTAATAGTTTTCCAAACTCTTCCTCTTTAGCAAATGACTCTAAAGTTTTTACTCTCTCAAGTGCATCTACTAAGTTATCACAATCTTTATCTACTACCGCAACAATTACATCTCTACTATATCCCATATCTCCAAAAATATTGATAGCTCTTTGTTTAAAGAATTCTAATACTTCAGCTTCTACAGTAGCTCTATCTCTTTTTAATACTCCACCAGCTACTAGAGTATCTAAAGATTTATTAACTAATGCTTTTAATGATATATTTAATTTAGAGTTAACTATTACGTTAGCTATTCCTAAAGCTGCTCTTCTTAAAGCAAATGGGTCTTTTGAACCACTTGGGATAACTCCTACTCCAAAACATCCTACTAGAGTATCTATTCTATCAGATATACCTGCTATTATTCCTTCCATTTCTGTTGGTAATAAGTCTCCTTGGAATCTTGGATAATAGTGCTCTTTTATTCCTAATGAAACTCTTTCATTCTCTCCAGATTTTAGTGCATAATCTGCTCCCATAAATCCTTGAAGTTTTGTAAACTCTTTCTCTCCTATCATATTAGAAACTAGGTCAGCTTTAGCTAGATATACAGTTCTTAATACATCCTCTTTTCTATCTGCACAACCTAATACATCTATTAGATAAGTAGCTATCTCTTTACTTCTTTCTATTTTTTGATAAATAGTTCCTAAATCTTTTTGGAATACTACTGTTTTTAATTTTTCTACATTGTCAGCTAATGGATGTTTTAAATCTTCTTGATAGAAGAATCTAGCATCTGCAAGTCTAGCTGATAATACTTTTTCATTTCCTTTTCTTACGAAATCAGAAGATTCGATACCATTTCTTACAACTACAAATTTAGGAAGTAATTTTCCATTAGTATCTAAAATAGGGAAATATCTTTGGTGTACTTGCATAGATATAATTAATACATCTTGTGGCACTTCTAAGAAGTCAGCATTGAAGCTTCCAACTATTGGACAAGGATACTCTATTAAATTTGTTACTTCATCTAATAGCTCCTCTTCAATATGAACTTGTTCTCCAGCACCAGCACATTTAGCTACTAAATCTTTAACTAATGCTCTTCTCTCCTCAATATCTATGATAACATTATTCTCTCTAATTTTTGTAAAATATTCTTCTACATTAGATACTTCAAACTCTTTTCCAAAGAATCTATGTCCTCTTGATTTATTTCCACTTGCTATTCCTTCTATTTCAAATGGAACTACTTCTGAATCACATAAAGCTAAGAACCATTGAACTGGTCTTGCAAATCTTAATTTTTTATCTGCCCATTTCATAGATTTTGGGAAGTTTAATTCTAATACTAGAGATTTTAAAATTTCAGATAAAAGTTCTTTAGTAGCCTTACCTTTCATAAATTTTCTAGCAGCTATGTATTCTCCTTTTGGAGTAGAAACAATTTCTAATTGCTCTGGCTCTATTCCTTGAGATTTAGCAAATCCAAGTCCAGCTCTTGAAATTTCTCCATTTACATAAGCTACACTTTTAGCTGGTCCTAAGTTTACAAGGTCTAAGTCCTCTTGATTTTCAGCTAAATTATGTACATCTAGCACTAATCTTCTAGGTGTTCCATAAGTTTTTATCTCATCAAATTTTATTCTTTCATTATTTAATTTTGTTTCTAAATTAGATTTTAAATCACTTAATGCCTGCTTAAGAAATCTTGCTGGCAACTCTTCCATTCCAATTTCAAATAGTAATCTCAATGTTCTTCCTCCTCTTATTAATAACTGATATTCCTATTAAAAAACTTATTTTTAATTTTTATTTAATTATTTTTTTAATAGCGGATATCCTAAATCTTTTCTATTTTGAACATAAACTTCAGCACATCTTCTTGCTAAGTTTCTTACTCTTAATATATATGCCATTCTCTCAGTCGTAGATATAGCACCTCTTGAGTCTAGTACATTGAATACATGAGAACATTTTAAAACATAGTCATAAGCTGGTAATACTAAACCTTCATCTAGTATTCTACTTGCTTCTTTTTCAAACTCATCAAACCATTTAAAATGTTTATCTAAATCTGCTAATTCAAATGAGTATTTAGAGTTTTCATATTCAAATTGGAATCTCATATCTCCATATTTTACTCCTGGAGCCCATTCTAAATCATAAATATTTTCTTTATTTTGTATATATAGTGCTATTCTTTCTAGCCCATAAGTAATCTCAACAGGAATAGGATCAAGCTCTAATCCTCCTACTTGTTGGAAATATGTGAATTGAGTTACTTCCATTCCATCTAACCATACTTCCCAACCAAGTCCCCATGCTCCAAGTGTAGGTGATTCCCAGTCATCTTCTACAAAACGGATATCATGCTTTTCAGGTTCTATTCCTAATACCCTTAAACTTTCTAAGTAAAGCTCTTGAATATTTAATGGAGATGGTTTCATTATAACTTGGAATTGATGGTGTTGATAAACTCTATTTGGGTTCTCTCCATATCTTCCATCTTTAGGTCTTCTTGATGGTTCAACATATGCTACACTCCATGGTTCAGGTCCTAATGACATAAGGAATGTATTTGGGTTAAATGTTCCAGCTCCCTTCTCAATATCATAAGGGTTTCCTAATACACACCCTTTAGAACTCCAATATTTTTGAAGAGCAAAAATTATCTCTTGAAATGTCATTTCTTATCCTCCTCGGTTTCTCTCTTCTTTCTAAGAATTAATTGGTCTAGTAGTACAAATACTACTCCTATATTTATCCAGACATCAGCTAGATTAAATACATAACTCCAGACACCTCTAAAGTCTACCATATCTACTACAAATCCTCTAAAGGCTCTATCTATCATATTTCCAATGGCTCCTGCTAAGATATAAATAAATCCCATTTTTTCTATCATAGATAATTTATTTCTTTCTTTATACAGGTAATAAGCAATAGCTACAATTGCTATAATTGTAGCTATGCTTATTATATCTAGTTTTCCTTGAAACATTCCAAAGGCAATACCTCTATTTTTTACATAAGTAAGATGAAAAAAATCATTTATTATAGGTAATGTCTCCCCTTCTAGCATATAGCTATCTATGAGGTATTTTGATAGTTGGTCAGCACCAACAAGTATCAAGATTAAAACTATATATATCATAATTTCTCCTAGTTATTTTTTAGTACAGAAGTACATCTTGGACAAAGTGTAGGATGTTCTGCATCTACTCCAACCTCAGTTGAATATTTCCAACATCTTTCACATTTTTCTCCCTCTGCATGTACAACTTTTATGTATAGGTCTTTTAACTCTTCTCCCTCTACAAATGTTTCATCACAAGAGTCAACTATTTCAACATTTGAAACAATTAACGCTAACTCTAGTCTATCTCTATTTTCTGCTAAGAAATTTTGCATATCAGCATTTTTAGAGAATAACATTACTTTAGCATCAAGAGAGTTTCCTATTATTCTATTCTCTCCTTGTCTTGCTTTTTCTAGAGACTTATTAGCTTCTTTTCTTACTTTTATAATATCTGCCCATTTAGCTTCTACCTCTGGATTTAAGTACTCATCATTTTCCTCATACCAAGAAGTTAAAAGTACTGATTCCTCATCTTTTAAAGCTTCTGGTAATGTATCCCAAATCTCTTCAGCTGTAAATGAAAGAATTGGAGCTATCATTTTAGTTAAAGTTAATAATATCTCTGTCATTACTGTTTGAGCTGATTTTCTATCTAACGAGTTTGTTCCCTCTGTATATAATCTATCTTTTATAATATCTAAATAGAAAGCTGACATATCTACACCAGCAAAGTAGTGAATATCTTGGAATAAGTTATAGAATTCATATTTTTCATAGTTTTCTGTAACTCTTCTCTTCAAAATTTCTAATTTATTTAATGCCCATTTATCAATTTCCATTAAATCTTTATAAGCTACTTTATCAGTTGCAGGATTAAAATCATTACTATTTCCTAAAATATATCTAGCAGTATTTCTTACTCTTCTGTATGCCTCTGCCATTTGTTTTAAAATATTATCAGAGATTTTTACGTCCTCTCTGTAATCTACTGAAGCACACCATAATCTTAAGATATCCGCTCCATATACTTTTATAACATCAGCTGGTACTACTACGTTTCCTACTGATTTAGACATTTTCTTACCTTCTCCATCATTTACAAATCCATGAGTTAAGATTTTTTTGTATGGAGCATCATGTGTAGACCCTATTGAAGTAAGAAGCGATGTTTGGAACCATCCTCTATGTTGGTCAGAACCCTCTAAATACATATCTGCTGGTCTATGTAATAATTCTCCTCTAGTTTCTAATACTGATCTATGAGATACTCCAGAGTCAAACCAAACGTCCATAATATTTGTTTCTTTTCTTAAAGTTACACCTTTTAAGTTATACTTCTCTAATAACTCTTCTCCTATTAACTCTTCAGCTGTATGAGTTAACCAAGCTGCTGTTCCCTCTTTTTTAACTATCTCTACTATTCTTGCTAAAATCTCTTTATTGTAAATCTCCTTTCCTGTCTCTTCATTATAAAATACAGGAATTGGTACTCCCCATACTCTTTGTCTTGAAATACACCAATCAGGTCTTGTTTCTAGCATAGAACCTATTCTGTTTCTTCCCCAAGCCGGTACAAACTCTACATTATCAAGAGCTTTTAATGCTCTTTCTCTTAAATCTGAACCTTCAGCTTTTACGAACCATTGCTCAGTTGCTCTGAAAATTACAGGAGTTTTAGATCTCCAGTCATGTGGATAAGAGTGCTCTATATTTTTCAATTTTAATAGATGCCCTGTCTCTGTTAAATGAGCTACTATCTCTTTGTTTGCTTTTAAATAAAATAATCCAGCAAATTGTCCAGCTTCTTCAGTAAGTACTCCTTTGTTATTGATAGGAGAGATTACTTCTATTCCATATCTTGTTCCTACAACATAGTCATCTTGTCCATGTCCAGGAGCTGTGTGTACACAACCTGTTCCTGCATCAGCAGTAACGTGTGTTCCTAATATTATCATACCTGTTCTCTCTAAGAATGGATGTTTATAAGTTGCTCTTTCTAAGTCACTTCCTATAAACTCTTTTACTAATTCATATTCAGCTATTTCCATCTCAGCAAAAGCTTTTTCTGCTAAATCTTTAGCTAGAATTAGATTTCCTTTTTCTGTTTTATATACTCCATATTCGAAGTTAGGATTTAATGATATAGCCATATTTGCTGGCAATGTCCAAGGAGTTGTTGTCCAAATTACTACCCAAGTTTCTTCTGTAAGTCCTAATCTTTCTAATAAGTCTGCATTAGCTTCCATTTTTACATAAATAGATGGTGAAGTTACATTCTTATACTCTATTTCAGCTTCTGCTAAAGCTGTTTCTGTAACTGGAGACCAATAAATTGGTTTTAACCCTTTAAAAATATATCCATTTTCATAAAGTTCTCCAAATACTTCTAATTGTTTTGCTTCATACTCTGGTTTTAAAGTTAAATAAGGATTTTCCCAATCTCCTAATACTCCTAGTCTTTTAAATCCTTCTCTTTGAATTCCTACCCATTTAAGAGCATATTCTGTACAAAGTTTTCTTATCTCTAATGGAGACATCTCCTTTGCTTTTTCACCTAATTTTTCTGTTACTTTTAGTTCAATAGGTAATCCATGTGTATCCCACCCTGGAATATATGGTGCATTATATCCTCTAAGTCTTTTATATTTTAAAATTATATCTTTTAATATCTTATTTAAAGCATGTCCTATATGGATATCTCCATTTGCATAAGGTGGTCCATCATGTAATATAAATGATTTTGTCCCCTTAGTTAATCCTTTCTCATAAATTTTGTTTTCTTCCCATTTTTGAATGATTTTTGGTTCCTTATTTGGAAGATTTGCTTTCATTTGAAAACTTGTCTTCGGAAGGTTTAGCGTAGCTCCGTAATCCTTTTCACTCATTATAAAATCTCCTCCTTATATATATTTAAAGTTATTTTTACATCTGTTCCTTCGTCTAACTCTGATGATATTTTTATTACACCATGATGATCTTTTATTATTCTTGATACTATTGAAAGTCCTAATCCTGGTGCATTTTCATTATATCCCACAAAAGGTTCAAATATATTTTCTAATTGCTCCTTAGTCATTCCAATTCCATTATCAATTATATTTATTTTAATTTTATCAACATTTTTCTCTTTTGTTACTATTATATTTATCTTTTTATTATCATTATTTACCTTATCAAAAGATTCTTTTGCATTTTTTATAACTTCATAAAAAGCTCTTTTAAGCCTTGCTCTATTCCCTAGTATTTTACCATTATAATTTATAAATGTTGAGATATTTATTCCCAATTTTTCTAATCTAGGTTCTATATCTGCAATTATCTCTGAGAATATTGTTTCTATTTCTATTATCTCTAAAGGATTACTATTTTTTACATTTACATACTCATTTAGAATCTCTCTCTCTCTTCTAAGTTTTCCTATCTCATCTTTTATTTCCTGGATCTGAATTTTTAACAAACTATTACTTGGGTCATACTCATGCATTCTTTCGGTAAACTCTAACATTTTTTCAAAGGAAACCTCTCTTCCTTTAAAAAATCTATCTACAAGCTTTCCTATTGTAGCTGTTCTTTCAAAGTCTATTTTTTCTTCTTCTAAAGTTCTATTTTTTATTCTGATTGAGATATTTAAAAATAAAAGAGTTAATAATTCTACCTCTTCCTGAGTAACTTTATTATCCTTTCCAAAATAGTCTACCACAATACAGCCATAATTTCTAGTCTCACTATATATAGGCATGATTAAAAAATTATTTATTCCTAAACTTTTAAATAATTCATTTCCCAATTCATGTTTATATCCCTTATCATTTTGAAAGATTATCCTTTTTTCTAATAGAGATTTAGCTATTAAATTGCTATTTTTAAATGGTATTTTTATAAGCTTCACTAGTTCAGCTATTTCTTCTATTTGAAATTTAAATCCACCAGTGCTCTCTACTCCATTTAATATTTCTCGTTTGACTTTATTATTTGCTGTGGCAAATTCTCCTACCATAGTGTCTATTTCTCTACTATACCTAAAATACATAGCTCTACTAAAGCCAAGCCCCATCTCTGAAGTTAGTGCTGACATTATCTCTTTTACTGTAATATTCATATCATTTTCTATCTGAATATTCATAAGAATTTTTTCTACTGCGTCTATTCTTTTTAAAGTTCCAACTAATTTTCTATTTTTACTTTTAGCTTGCTCCTCATTTGCTCTAATGTCAGTAGCCATCTTGTTGAAAGTCTTAGATAAGGTTCTCATCTCATCTACACCTTCTGGCTTGACAAAAATTTTATAATTTCCCTTACTTACCTCTTCAGCTGCCTCCATAATTCTTCCTAGAGGTTCTAAAAGCTTACTAAACATTCTAGCTGAAATTGTAGTACTTACAGCTACAAAAAGCAAGACTATAACTATTACAGATAAAGAGATCACCAATTTCAAAACTTCTATATTTTCATAATATAAAGCAACTCCAAAACTACCTATATACTCATTTTTATAATCATATATATCTGATAAAGCTATATAATAAGTTTCATCATCTATACTCTTTTTTTTGTAAACATAATTATAGTTTTTAAGATTAAACTTATTTTTATCTCTCTTACTTAAAATAGGAGTATTTTCTTTCAGATTAAAAGTTCCCAACTTATATTTTTCATCTACTACTAGAAAAACTTTATCCTCTTCTCCTAGACTTGAAAGTAGTGATAAATTTTTCATAACTCTTTCATCTATTGGAAGTGTAACTACTAAATATAGCCTTCTTTCACTTTCATTGTTATATCTTACTATTACTCGAGAATATATTTTATCTTCTACTTTTGAAAAATAACTTGTTTTTATATCATTATCAACATTAGATACATTTGCTTTAAAACTCTCTCTGTCAATTTTAGGAGAAACCTCTCCATTATTAACTTCTCCTAATACATAGCCATTTTCATCTACTATAGACAAAATTGAATTTGAATATAGTTCATAGTTTCTTCTTGCTAAACGATTTCTAATTAGAGCTGCCCTTTCACTATAACTTAAAATATTATTTAACTTTCTATTATCAAAGGTTGTAAAATTTCTTAATGTTTGATTTAATTCATCTTTTACTTTTAAAATTTCTCCATTATAAGCCCTATTCATTAGAGATATTTTATCCCTAACAGAATCTACTACTTTAGATTCCAGATTTTGAAATGCTGTAAATGTCAAAAAAAGTGCTATTGTAATAGAAGATATTACTATAGCAATATCATTATAAAATACCATTCTGACTAAAAGAGAATTTCTACTTACTCTCATTACAACTATTTCTCCTTTTTAGTTAATCCTACTCTCTCTCTCTCTTTATCAATATCTTTTATTCTAACCTTTATAATTTGCCCAACTGATAAAACTTTACTTGGATCATCTATAAACTTATTTGAAATCTCAGAAATATGTAAAAGTGCATCATTTTTTAATCCAATATCAATAAAAGCTCCAAATTTTACAACATTTCTAACTGTTCCCTCTATCTCCATTCCAGGTTGTAAATTCTCTATTTTTAAGATATCTGATTTTAAAAGTGGTTTTTCAAAACTATCTCTTGGGTCCCTTCTATCTCTTATTAAAGCTTCATATATATCTTTTACTGTTTCTACTCCATATTCTTTTTCTTTAGCAAATTTAGCATAATCAAATTCTTTTAATTTCTCCCTAGCCACATTTAAATCTGCTCCATACTCATCTACTGTAAGCCCAGATTCAGCTAATAATTCTATAGCTTTATGATAAGATTCTGGATGAATTATTGTATTATCTAATACATTTTCACCGTCTACTATTACAAGGAAACCAGCCATTTGCTCATAAGCTTTTGCACCAATTCCTTTTACTTTTAAAAGTTCTTTTCTATTTTTAAAATTTCCATTTTCCTTTCTGTAATCAACTATATTCTTAGCCATATTTTTCTTTATTCCAGAAATATGTGAAAGTAATGCCCAAGAAGCAGTATTCAAATTTGCCCCTACACTATTTACAACATATGCTATAACTGCATCTAATGATTCATCTAATTTACCTTGATTTACATCATGTTGATACATTCCTACACCTATAGATTTAGGATCTATCTTAACTAATTCAGCAAGTGGATCTTGTATTCTTCTTCCTATTGAAATAGCTCCTCTCACTGTTACATCTAAATCTGGAAACTCTTCAGCTGCTATTTTTGAAGCTGAATATATTGAAGCTCCTGCTTCATTAGCTATAAGATATTTTGTATTTAAGTTATTTTTTCTAATTACATCAGCTACAAAACTCTCTGTTTCTCTTGAAGCAGTTCCATTTCCTATTACTATTATATCTATATTATATTTTTTTACATAGTCCACTATCTTTTTTTCAGCCGTTTCTAATTGTTTTGGTGTATGCATATCTGCTACTAAGAAAAATACATCATTTCCTATATAAAAACCATTTTTATCTATTATAGCTACTTTACATCCTGTTCTATATCCTGGGTCAAGTGCTAGTATGCTTTTTTCTTTTAAAGGTGCTTGCATCAAAAGATTCTTTAAATTCTCTTTAAATACTTTAATTGCCTCTTCTTCTGCTTTATCTGTTAAGATATTTCTTACCTCTCTCTCAATAGATGGAAGTATTAATCTGTCTAATGCATCTACTACTATTTTTTGATAAGTATCTTGAAGATTTTTGTTTTTAAAATCCTTCAATATGACTCTCTCTACTCTTATTCTTATTTCATCTTCAAATTCTATTGAAACAGTTAGTACTTCTTCACTCTCTCCTCTATTTACAGCTAAAATTCTATGAGAAGGCATCTTAGATATAGGCTCATTATATTGATAATAATCTGAGTAAACTTTTTTTATATCTAATTCTCTTGCTTTTTTACTCTCTTTAGTTGCAATTATTCCTTTAGTAAGCATTATCTCTCTTATTTGCTCTCTATAAGTAGGAGTCTCAGATATATTTTGAGCCAATATAAGCATAGCTCCTTCTACTGCTTCCTCTACACTAGGAACTTCCTCTGTTATAAACTCCCTTGCTTTTTCAATTACATCTTCGTTTGATAGAGCTTCTAACATATAGTTAGCAAGTGGTTCTAATCCTCTTTCTTTTGCTGTATCTGCCTTTGTTTTTCTTTTTTTTCTATATGGGAAATATATATCCTCTACTTCTTGAAGTTTAGTTGCCAAAGCTACTGATTTTACTATCTCATCAGTAAGTTTTCCCTGTTCCTCAATAAGTCTAATTACCTCTTCTTTTCTCTTCTCTAAACTTCTCTGATAAGTAACTGTTTCTAAAATTTTTCCAATCTCTATCTCATCAAGATTATTAGTAACTTCCTTTCTATATCTAGCTATAAAAGGTATAGTCGCCCCCTCGTCTAAAAGCTGCATAGTGTTTGTTATTTGAGCTGGAGATAATCCTAACTCCTTAGCTACTTGTTCAAATATCTTTTCCATATTTCACCTTTATTTTTTCTTTATTATAATTATGAACTTCCTTATATTATACCAAAACTTTATTAGCTTGTCTAACAAAAAAGAGTTGTTAATCTAATAAAAATTATTAGCTTTTAACAACTCTTTTTTCTATTTATTTCTATATTTTAATTCATAAATTCCTTGTATCATAGTTCCTATTAAGCAAAAAAGTAAAGTTTAGTGTACACAAACTTCTTACTCTTTTAAGTCTTTTTTATCAAAATATAAATTAATTAGAACTTCAAAAATAAAAAACAACCATTAAACCAAATTTAATGATTGTTTTCTTTTATTTATAAAATAATTAACTTATTATAAAAACTATTTTCTTAATAGACTTTCTATTTTTATTGGTAATCCAAATAGATTAATAAATCCTTCTGCATCTTTTTGATTATATACTGTATCTTCGTCAAATGTTGAGAAATCTTGAGAATATAGAGAGTAATCTGATTCCATTCCATTTAAAATAATATTTCCTTTGTATAATTTTAAATTTACTATTCCTGTTACATACTTTTGAGTTTCCTCTACAAAAGCTGAAAGAGATTTTCTATATTTAGTGAACCACTGTCCATTATATATTAATTTAGCCATATCATGAGATAATTTCATTTTAGCTTGAAGAGTATCTCTATCTAAACAAAGTCTTTCTAACTCTTCATGAGCAAAATATAATATTGTTCCTCCTGGAGTTTCATACACACCTCTTGATTTCATTCCTACAAGACGATTTTCTAATAAATCTAATACTCCAACTCCATGTTTTGCCCCTATATCATTTAATTTATTAATTAGAGTAACTCCATCTAGAGCTTCTCCATTTAATTTTGTAGGAACACCTTTTACAAATTCAATAGATATGCATTCAGCAGTATCACTTGCCTTTTCTAAAGGAAGTACCCATTGAAGTACATTATCATATTTAGGTGCATTAGCTGGAGATTCTAACTCTTGTCCCTCATGGCTAATATGGAAAAGATTTTCATCTCTACTATATGTAACTCCCTCTTTAAATGGTAAATCTATATTATGAGATTTTAGATATTCTATCTCTTGTTTACGAGATTTTATATCCCAGACTCTCCAAGGAGCTATTATTTTTATATTAGGAGCTAAAGCTTTTACTCCTAACTCAAATCTAACTTGGTCATTTCCTTTTCCAGTTGCTCCATGTGCTATATAATTAGCTCCCTCTTTTAAAGCTATCTCTACTAAAGCTTTAGCTATTACAGGTCTTGCGATTGATGTCCCTAATAGATATTCGTTTTCATATTTAGCTCCTGATTTTAACATAGGAAAAATAAAATCATTTACTAACTCATCTTTTTTATCTACTACATAGAATTTAGAAGCTCCAATAGCTAGTGCTCTTTTTTCTACTTCCATAAAATCATCTTTTTGACCTACATCTACTGAAACAGCTATTACTTCCACATCATTATAGTTTTCCTTTAACCATGGTACAATTACTGAAGTGTCAAGCCCTCCTGAATAAGCTAATACTACCTTTTCTTTCATTTAAAATCCCTCTCCTCTGTTTTAATTATTTCTCAGAAAAATATTTTTTTATTAATTTATCATAAGTTCCATTTGCTTTTAACTCTGTTAAAGCTTTATCAATATCTTCAACTAACTCTTTATCATTTTTTCCTACTGCTATTGCATACTCCTCTTTTGCTACATCTGTGTTGATTAACTTCAACTCTGGATTTTGTTTAGCATAATTTTTAGCTGGTTCAGAATCTAATACAACTACATCTATTTTTTGTGCTTTAAGAGCCATAATAGCTTCTGATGTAGCATTATATCTATGAACTTTCACTCCCTCTATCTCACTTACTGCTATATCTCCAGTATATCCTAGCACAACTCCTACATCATGACCTTTTAATTCATCAAAAGATTTTACAACTGGATTTTTTTCATGAACTAACATCATTTGATTTGATTCATAATAAGTTTGTGAAAAGTTTACAAATTTCTTTCTCTCTTCAGTAGCTGTCATTCCAGCTATAATTACATCTAGTTTTTTAGCTTGAAGAGCTGGAAGTAGTCCATCAAAAGCTATATTTTTCCATTCTATCTCTTTCCCCATAGATTTTGCTATCTCTTCCATCAAATCCACATCAAATCCTACAATTTCACCATTTTGTAGATATTCGAACGGTTCAAACTCTGCATTTGTTCCTACATAGAGCTTATCAGCTCCAAAACTAAGCCCAGATACAGCAAACATAGAAACTAAAACCGCCTTTAAAAATAATTTTTTCATAAAATCTCCTCCTAAAATGTTTTATAGTTTAATATAGTGATAAATAAAAAACAGATTAACATCTTTTGAATGCTAATCTGTTGATAACAAAATATATATATGATTCTATATCCAAATACTCCCCAATACTAGATATATATCATTTTTGAAAGTCTCAAGAAATATTATACACCTAAGTATTAAAAAATATTCCTTCTGGAAGAATCAATAAAAATATTAACAGACTCATTACAAAAGAAATTATATATAGTTGTATTATATTTCCTGTTCCTTAATAATGTTGTCATTAACATTTTCTCTTCCTCCTTTTCCTTGATTCGAAATAATCTTATCACAATATTTCTTTGTTGTCAATATTTTTTTATTTTAGTTTGACATTGATAAGATATTTTTATAAAATATATATAAAATATTAATAGGAGGAGTTTATGTATAAGAAAAAAGATGTTATTATTACAGGCTTTGCCCTGTTTGCTATGTTATTTGGTGCTGGAAATCTAATTTTCCCTCCAATGGTTGGGTTTATAAATGGAAATGAATGGTCTTTAGCTACATTAGGATTTATATTGACAGGAGCGGGATTTCCTCTTTTAGCAATATTTACTTCTGCCTTTGCTGGTAAAGACTTAGATAGTTTTGCAGAGAGAGTTTCCCCTAAATTTGCTAAATTTTTTAATATTGCTCTTATTCTTTCAATAGGACCGCTTCTAGCATTACCTAGAACTGGAGCTACTGCTTTTGAAATGATTTTTTCTAAAGATATTTCAAACTACAATACTTATAAAATAATTTTTATCATAATTTTCTTTGGAGTTTCACTACTTTTCTCTTTAAAATCAAGTAAAGTTGTAGATAGAGTTGGAGCTATCCTTACTCCTATTCTTCTAATTGTTTTAGCTCTTATTATATTTAAAGGGGTTTTCTTTCCAATTGGAGAATCAATTTCTCTTACTAAAGAGTTACCTCCATTTAAATATGGATTTTTAAATGGTTATCAAACTATGGATACTTTAGCTGCTATTGTATTTTCAGATATTATTCTAAAATCCATTAGAAAAGATAAAAATTTATCTGAGAAACAAGAGTTTTCTTTCTTAATTCAAACAAGTATCATAGCTATTGGAGGATTAGCTATTGTCTATGGTGGACTTGGTTTTATTGGTAGTACTGTTACTAATATTTTACCTTCTGGAACTGGAAGTGTAGATTTACTTACCTCAATAGTTAAACTTCTTCTAGGAAATTTTGGAAAAATTATTTTAGCTATCTGTGTAACAGGAGCTTGTATCACTACTGCTATTGGACTTACTGCAACAGTAGCTGACTACTTCAGTGATTTAACAAAAATTTCTTACGAAAAATTAGCTATTATAACTACAATAATTAGTATTATTTTTGCAATGTTTGGTGTAGATATTATTATAAAACTTGCTGTACCAGTTTTAGTATTTTTATACCCTATTGCTATTGCTCTAATATTCTTAAATATTTTAAAAAATAAAATTAAAAACGATAATATATTCTTAGGTACTGTTATTGGAGCAGGGATAATAAGTTCTTTTGAAGCTCTACAAGCTATTGGATTAAAATTAAGTTTTTTAGATTCTCTTTTCTCTAATCTTCCTTTTGATTCATTAGGACTTGCTTGGGTATGCCCAGCTATCCTTACTGGAATAATCTTTAAATTTATTCCTAAAAAATAAATTAATTAAATTTTTACACCTCTTAAAACAGAGGTGTTTTTTTATAACTTTTTAAACATAAAGAAAAAACCCCACAAACATTGAGTTTGTGAGGTATATAATTCCATGCAAATTATCTTTTTGAGAATTTGAAATCCTTGATTTTATTGGTATAAATATACCTTTTGTTACCTATGTGTTACCTACAAGGGTATTTTTAAGTATTTTTTTAATGATTTTAAGAAATTTTTCTTTATATTTTTATTTTTTTATTATAATATTTAAAAATATATAAAATTATATTTATCTATACCTATTTCATAAAATTTGATAATATTTGTAAATCTGTATCCTCATATATAATAGAAATTTTAGGTTCAATATTTGCTATATATTTTGCTTCTTTTAATTTAGAATAATCTTTATATTCAAAATTTTCTCCTTTGAATAAACTTAATTGTATAATTCTCATTCCAACTTTTAATTTAATTGGAGTTATTCCTTTATTTATTAATTCTAATGTTAAACTTCCTCTATAACCTGAATGTACCATAGAAGCTATTTGAATTCCTAATCTATTTAAAGAAGACCTTGTATATATATTTCCAACTATATTGTTAGGTATTTTTAAAAATTCAAAAGTTGTAGCTAAAACAAGCTGATTTGGGTACAGTATAAATTCTTCTCCAAAATCTCTAACTGAGGTTTCGAAAAATTTTTCTAAATTCTTTTTATTAATATCAATAAATCCTTCTCTAACTAATTTTGAAACTTTGAATATATTTCCTAATCTTAAATCTATACTTGATTGTCCAATTTGATTTTTACTTAATAATGGTGTTACTATTAATTGAGATTCATTTATTAAATTTTCAATTTCTTCCTTAGCTATTAATTTCATTGTTTAACCACCTACTATGAATATCTGACGCTAATATTGCTTTCTTTATAAGATTATCGACAATTTCCTTTATTTCAAAGTCTTTAAAAGAATAATCTTCACTATTTAAAGTTTCTTTTATTTTATCATATTCCAAAAGATAGGCTATCCAACCGGCATTTAAGATACTTATTTCATCAATAGGCTCTCCTTTAATTTCATTTGGTGGAATAACATTAATTATTTTTTCAACTGCATGTGGAACAATAACCTTTAATTTTGAAAAGTCATATATTAAATTATCAGATAGTATCTTTAGTTCATTAATTACAGAATCTATTAAAAAATCACTTTCATCTTTTAAAAATTCTTCTAATAAAATAAAAATAATATTATTATTTTCAATTATAGATTCATTCCAAATTTGATAATATTCTTCTATTAAGTCTAATGTTTTTTTATTTGCATAATTATTATATTTTAATTTTTTTAAAGTTTTTATCATCATAAATGTTCTTATAGTATTTCGTGGATGTGTTTCAAAAATATTATCACTAATCTTATGTCTTTCTCCAATCATACTAATTTTTATATTTGAAAATATAACATGTTGATAAGCAAAAAAACTAGCTAATCCATAAAGGCAAATTCCTATTATATCTGCAACAAACTCTTGAATCCAATTTTTAAAATATTTTTTTAATAATAGCACTTTAAATTCTTCTTTTGTTACACTAAGACTAGTTTTTTTCATAGTTTCTTTATAAATTTCCTCAAAAATAGGATTTAGCATATATTTTGCAATAATTTTACCAGTAATATCTAATTTATAATGTAGGTCTAAAAAGTGCCCAAATTCATGTCCCATAACAGCTCCATTTAAAATATCATCTTTATGAAGAATTGGAAAAATTATTTTAATTATTTCAGGAATTTCGTCTTCTTCTAATTTGAAATATATTCCTATCTTTGAACCCATGAATAATGATACTGCATAATTATATTCTAAACATGGTTCAGTTATAAAAAGATGTTTTGAATTTAGCTTTTTTAGAATATTTCTAATAGGAAGCATTATCTCTTTCGGTGTATTTTTTGTATTTAAATTTATAACCGAAGATATTGCATTTTCAAGCCAAGATATAAAATCAGATAAATATACTATATCTTTTTCATCTAAATTATTAAAATTCTCTAATTCTAAAGAAATATTATTTAATATTTTAAATAAATAGTTAACTACTTTTTTAGCATCTAAATTCGGGTAATTTAATAATTCAATTTCTCTAAATTTAGTTTTAAGAATATAAATATTTTCCTTTAAAATTTTTTCTCTATTTTTTTAAATTTTTCCATAAAATTCAATTCCTTTAAAAATCTCTTTATCATTTATCAAGTACTCAATAAACTTTCCTATAAATCCATCTAAAATTTCTATATCATAAACTTTATATTTAACTATTTTATTTATTTCCTTTTTAATATTTATTTCCAACTCTTCAAGTGTAGTATTAATTTCATTAACATAATTTACTGATAATAAGTATGCTTCAAAAGGACTAATATAATTCCATTTTTTATATTCCCCTTTTGAAAAACTTATCGCAATTTCAACTATTTCTTTTTCTATTTCAAAATTAATTTCATCTAATTTTTTTTGTAATTCTATTGCTTCTTTTAATTTATATAATTCGTTTAAAAGTAAAATGTTATTTAATCCATTATTATTACTATTAAAATACATAATTCCCATCCTTTATTTCTCTAAACTGACATATAAAGTTTTTTAATCTCTAATATTATTTTTTTCAACATTAATTCCAATTTCTTTTAATTCTTTCTCCAAATACTCAACATATCTATCTAATATTATGGTGAATTCTTTTTGTGTTAAATTTCTATCTACTCTATTTTTATAACAAAATTTTATATAATTTTCTCTTATTTTCTCATTCCATCTCACAGTTTTCTCATTTACAAAATAAAATGGAAATAGTACATTTCTTTTCTCCTCCAAAATACTGTGAATAAATCTTACTGAAGACCACCATCCTAATATAAATTCTGAATTTTTATAATGGGTTATTTCCTTTTGTCTTAATTTAAAATTTTTTTCATTACAATAAACATAAACTCTTCGTATTTTTTCTTCATAGTCAATTAACTCTTTTATATAAGTTTTCTCGTCAATAATATTATATTTTGATTTAATTTTAGTTAAAATAAGATCCTTTCCTTTTTCACTCTCTCCCTCTTTTTCTTTATTTTCATTAATATTGTCTTTTAAACAAATTTGATATTTATTTATTTTTAATAACTCTCTTATAATTAATTCTAATAAATCTTTCTCAACATCATTTCCTTGAAATTTAGCTTCAAAAATGTCGTCTATTTCATTAATACAGATTATAGCTTCATCTTTTAATTTTTCTATTGTAAAATCCTTTATCAGAGGAATAGTGTAAAAATATTCTCTTAAAGTATTTTTATATTTTGAAACAATAATTAATTTTTGAGCATATATTTTTTTTATTTCTTTTTCATAGTAAAAATAAAATTTACAAATTTTCTCTTTTTCAACTTTATTCAATTTAGCAAATCTTCTAAGATAATTTTTTTCTATTTTTTCATAAACATATTGTAAAATATTTTCAAAGTTTGTTATAATAAATTCAGACTTTAGATAATTTCTATCTAAATTTAATACTTCTTTTGCTCGATAACCAATTATATTAATTATTGCCCATAGATATTTAATTCTTGAAGAAAAAATACTAGCGATATTTTGATTTTTATACAAAAACTCTACTTCTAAACCTTCTCTTTCTTTTTCTAATTCAGGTATGTATACTAGGTATTTATCATTATACTTAATTACTTCATTATCATATTTTATAATTTTTGAAGCAAGTTCTATATTTTTATTTTCTTGTTTTACTTTTATTTGAATAAAAGAATATTTATTAATGTCCTCAATCTCTTCTATAATCTTATATATCTTAAAATCTAAATTATTTTCTTGTAATGGATCAAAGTCAATTCTTTTATATTCTAAATATTCCCTATCATTTTTTAAAGTTTTATATTCAAAACTTAACTTAGTTCCTATTTCTTGTTTATAATTTAATTTTACTTTTCGGAAATAAATATTTCCACTTTCTTGTTTTTCTGCAGATGGTTTAATCAAATCAACATCTATCACTTCTGGTGTATAAAAAGATCTACTTTCTATTCTAACTTTATTAGTTAATAAAAATATACTTTGAAATCCTATCCCAAAATTTCCAGAAGGTTTTAACCAATTCGGCATATCATTTATTTGAAGCATCTTAGTTTTATCTTTATAAGAACTTCCCGCTTCAATTAAATATCTTAATCTTCTTCTGTCAATTCCAATACCTCTATCTTCAATACAAATATCCCAATAATTATATTCTACATCTTCATCTGATTTTTGAAGATTTTTTTTATGCTTATAATAATTTCTTTTCCTTTAAATAATTTTTTTATTTCTTTTATTGAAATTTCTTTTTTTTTCAAAATTTCTTCTCTTTTTTCCTCAAATATTCTTAGATACGTTGCATCCATTGAGTTTTGTAAAATTTCCCTTAAAGCATTTTCTTTCCTATTATATATAGATGCTCCAACTAATAATTCTAGTACATTATTAGTATCCACTGAAAATTTTGGTTTATATTTTGTATCGATATATTCATAATCTTGAATATCAATTTTTAGCTCTCCTAATCTAGGAAGAATCCCTTTAAAATTATTAGGAATAATTAATTTCCAATTATATAGTTGATTATTGTATTCTTCCCGAATATAATCAAACCATTTTCCAGTAACTTCTGCTACTTCATAACTTTCTTTTCCACAATTAATACTTGCTGTAATTTCAATTTTTTCTTCATCTATCCAAATATGACTAATTGATCTATGCTTTTCTAAATGAAATTTTGAATCTTTTGGAATTATATCAATTATATTTTTTATTATACTTGGAGAAATTCTATTATTATCAATATCTAACAAATCACCCATTCTTAATAAACAAGCTATAAACCTAGGATGTCCAAGCTCTCTTCCTATTCCACTTTCTTTTTTAGGCAAATCCATTATTTCTTCAAAACTCTCTCCATGTACTTTTGATATAATTGAAAGTATATAGTAAATTCTTTCAGGTAATAATTTACTTTTATTGAATACTACATTCTTAATATCTTGTGCATGAGTCCTTCTTTTGTATGAAGAAATTAAAAACTTCATGTTATATTCAAGAGTTATATTATATTCTAAATTTTCATAAAATATTTTGTCATCCTTTATTTTGAATGTTTTAGTAAATTTATTCATAGGATGTGATGGTGTTTCACATATTTCTTTAAGATAAGAAATAAAGTCATTATTCTTTAAAGTTCTTTCAGCTTCTTCTCTTGATATATACATTCCACAATCATGTAAGTATGAAGCTTCTAATAATAACCATATATCAAAAGAAGATAAGTTTCTCAATTCTTCTTCACCAAACATTCTTAAAATATTAGTTAAAATTGTTTCAGAGTGATTATTTCCGTGATCTGTATAATTAGAGTAGTAGTCTCTAATTCCTAATAGTATATCTTCATACAATTTTTTATCATATTCCCATTGTGTAAAATAATCGTAACTGTTGTCTAATTTAGATTTCTCTTCTAAAAGTCTTTCAAAGTAATTCATTTTTTCTCCCCACTTTTAAATTTAGTATTTATCCATACTTTTCTTTCTTGTAAATTAATCTCCTCAACTTTTGAAATTAAAATAGCTTCTTTATTTCCAACACTATACTCCTCTAAATTGCTTGCACATTTTATACACTCACTTTTTATTTCTTCAGTAGACTTTCTATATCTATACCATGAATCTTTAAAATTAAAAATTGCTAAACACCCTGTTAAAAAAGTTACTAATGCTGAAATAATAGTTATATATTTTCTTTCTGCATTAAATTCATTAATTACAGGAATTGAAATATTTAATAGAAAGCTGAAAAAAGTTAAAATATAGTACCATTTCTTATTAGAATCAGCTTTCTTTATATTCCATTGCATAATTTGTAATATTCTTTTAGAAATAATATCATTTTTTATATCTCTCACATATATTTCTAATGATTTTAATTCTTCTTCCATTTATTTTTACTCCCCTTAATATTTTTATTATTTATTGTTTCTAATTTATAGTCATTTCTTTCTTTGATTATATCATAGTACACAATAAAATTCTATATTACACTAAAAATAGTGAAGATTTTACCCTCCACTATTTTAGTAACTCATTAACACTATACTATCAATAATAATTTTATTTTTAATAATAAGCTATGGCTTTTTTCCCATCAAAAACTAAACCAATCTTTACTATATCCTTTACTCCATTTTTCTTTAATAGAGTTTCATATTTTTTATCTTCTATTTGATTAAAAGCTTTTTCTGCTTCTTTTTCTATATCATTGGTATTAGCTCTTTTTAGTTCTAAAATATATCCTGCCCAAGCTTTATTTCTTGGCTCTAAAATTATATCAGCTCTTCCATAACCACTCTCCATATTGGGATGCATTATATAATAATCATCTAAAGCATATAAGAATCCCCCTAATAATGCTTGATAAGGATTCTCATACTTTTTAGTTGTATCATAGAAACTAATAGCATTAACAACTACATCTTCTAAACTTTTTATTATTTGAGATATATTCTTAGTAACCAAAGCTTGAATCAAACTTCCAACATTGTTACTCTCTCTAAAAATAGCATCTACAAATAAGCCTTTAAATAGTTTTTGTATCTCTTTATTAGGTAGTCTTAAGGTAAACATTGTTTCACTAAGTTTTTCCTTAATTGTTAGATATCCAGAGAATAACATTATCTCCCAAATATTATTAGGAGAAAGGTTATCTCCCATTCTTATACTTTCATTGATATAGACTATTATATCCTTGCCATTTATCAAGTCATTTAAGTACTCAAATACAGTTGAGTTTGAAGCTAATAACATATTTAATATTAAAGCATTTCCAGAAGTATTTACCCAATGAGATTTTAACTCCTTACTTTGTACAAATTTTAAAATACTCCAAGGATTATATATTTCATCTTTTCCAAAACTATAACCATCATACCACTCTTTTACCTCTGGCATCTCATACCCTATATCATAATAATCTAACATAGCTTTCACTTCATTTTCTACTAATCCAAAACTATTGCTATACTCATTATTTAATATTGTGTAGTTTGTAAAGTTATTTAAATCAGAAAATATTCCTGCTTGAGCTACTCTTATTATTCCAGTAAGTACTCCCATCTGTAAGTATTCATTTGTTTTAAGTACCTCTCCATAGAAAGCCTTTAAAAAATCTTTCATTTCTGTATAGTAGCCTTTTTCATAAGCTGATATTATTGGAGAGTCATACTCATCTATTAATACTACTACCTTTTGATTATAATATTTATATAATAATAGTGTTAAAAATGATAATGCAGTTTTTAATTCTCCTTCATCACTTTCTTTATTGAGCAATCTTTTAAATATTTTACTCTCACTTTCTGATAAAATAGGAGTAATTATTTCCTCAAATTGATTATATAACTTAAATATTTTACCTTTGATTTCTATAATTATATCTTTCCATGTATTACCAGTTATTCCTTTCAAGCTAAGAAATATTACAGGATATTTTCCTTGTTCCTTCATCATAGGAGAGTTTTCTATATATAAGCTCTTGAATAATTTTCTATTCTCATCTTTATTTTCTATATCAAAGAAATATTTAAGTGTAGACATATTAAGTGTTTTTCCAAATCTTCTAGGACGACAAAATAGTTTTACTTCTGCTCCATCATTTAGTATATCTTCTATAAACTTTGTCTTATCTATATAATAATAATTTTCTTCAATTATTTTTTTAAAATCTTCTACTGCAATAGATATTTTTTTCATGGCTATATTACTCTCCTTCCTTAAATATATAATATTTATTATACCACAGTATAAAGAAAATCCCTATTTTATTTTATAACTAACATTTTTTCCTTATGTTTCTACTACTCTATCAATCCTAACACTAATCTAACACATCTTAACACAATAATATCCTATACTATCACTGATAGCAATTCAACTTTAAATTTATAATTTTTCACGTTTTCCAATATATTTTTTAGCTTAAATCTCACGTTTTCCAACTATTTTGATGTTTTTATCTTATAACTAATATTTCTACCATCTCTAATCTTTTCTATCAATTCCAGCTCTAACATCTCCTTAAGATAGTTCACTACACTTGTACTCTTAAGTTCTAGGTGTTCTTGTATCTCTTTATTATTTGCTGTTCCTCTCTTCTCCATAAACTCTAGTACTCTTCTATATTTGTCATTTATAACCTTCCCATTGATTGTGTACTCTGGTTTAGGTAAAATAACTTGGAATACTCCACCAATAGACTTAAATACTGGTTTTACTTTATACTCCTTATATGCTGATAATATCTCTTGGATTCCCTCTCCATTCCCTTTAGTAATACCTATCTCTTGAAATACTCTCATTAGATTAAGATTTCTTAATACTGATATACCTAGCTCTATTCCTTCCATTGTTAAATTACCTATTAATTCACCTAAAGAGGTAAATTCTATTCTATCTTTATATATTCTTATGATAGAATCTCCCTTATAACTATAATCTCTATGTAGAATTATATTTTTAAGAGCTTCTATTAGTGCTTTTATTGGATATTTCATTTCATTTGATATTTGTATCAACTTTTCTTTTATACCTACATATTGAGCTATTAAAGAGCCTGTAACTATCTCTACCTTCTCATTATCTGTATAGTCTATAAGTTTTACTCGATGAGTACACTGGTCTGATAATAATATTCCCTCATAATTTACCTCTCCGTTATTAGATAGCAGATTTAATTCTACTAATTTTTCATCTGTTAATTCTATTCCTAATCTATCAAATTCTTTCTCAAGTTGTGTAAATGAATACTCCATTTCCTCTCTTCTCCTTATTATATATTATTATCATTATTATATCATAATATTATAATATATGATTATATAATAAAAATATGGGAGATATATAAAACAAAAACTTGACTTTTTTTATTTTTTAATATATATTCATAAATGAATATATATTAAAATTTTTAGAACAAAATATAAATCCCATTAATTTTTTTAAAAATTTTATCATAAATATTATCATAATATAAGATAGGTAATGACATAGTGTCACTACCTACTTTATTTTTTAATCAAGTAAATATGTTGTTTTTATTTGTGCTTCTATTTTCTTCAAAGTACCATACACATCCATTAAAATAATATTATGTGTATTTTCATATTGTATTAAAACTTGTCTTACTCTAGTAATAGCATTTTCGCGAGTATTTTCATTATCAATGCTTATTCCGAATGCTCTTCTTACTATCTCATAATCATATATTATTTGCTGATTTTGATAAATAAAATTTGCATAGTTAATCTTTCCATTATTTCTTTCAGCTATTAACTTTTGGCTTAATATATTTGCCCAATAATTGTATAACTCATCTATTACCTTAAAATCTAAAATATTCTCTAAAATATAATTTTTGTAGCTAAGAAAGTAATTTCCCAATATATCATAATTAGCAAAATCATAAATCCCTATTAGATTTCTTAACCTTATTCTCTTTGATACTTCCATTCTTATTCTTTGTGGTAAGTCTTTATAGGTATTAAATATACTTTCTTTCATATCTTCATCTAATTTTTCTGATAAATTCAAAGCTTGATTATACACTTCTAATCTATTGTTATAACTCTTTCCAACACTACCGTTTGGAGCATAAATTAATGTTTCATAACCTTTATTGATAAGGTCTAAATATGCTTTAGTTCTAGCATTTTCTATCTTTCTATCATATACATGAGCAAAAATATAATAGATATTTTCATAACTTGCAAACTCTTCTGTAGTTTCCATTAGATATGTAAAAGGAATATCTACTCTATTTAAAGATATTCCTTCTATATAGTTACTCCATAAAATATCAGATAAAAAATTATTAACAAAATGATTTTGAACTTGAAAACATTCACTTCTTTTAGTGATTAAGTAAGCATTTGTTCCAGCAAAAAATCTTGGATATGATATTTTTATTATAATTTTTTTAGCACTAGAAAAACTAAGATAATTACAGTAATTATATCCAAAAGGACTCATTAATCCTTCTATTTCTCTTTTCATTGTTTCTAGTTCTTGAATAGTTAAATTAATATGATCTTTGATTTTTAATCCTATTTCTATTGTATCCATTATAATTCCTCCTAAAAAATTAAATAATTAATAAAATAAAGTATTAATTTCAGTGAGCATTGAATTCGTATAAAACCTCATAATCGGTTTTATACTCATTTTTCCTGCTCACTTTAGTAAAAAAATAAAAAAAATACCTAAAATTATGAAAATATCCATAGTTTTTTAGGTATTTAAAAAAATTAGAGTTTTTTATATAAATTATGAAAAATTTAATACCCCCAAATATATAGGGGGATAAAAATAGAAAAGTTATTTTTTAGTTATAGTAATAGTCTTTGTTTTTTCATCATAATTGACTAAAACTTTTCTATTAGCGGGTGTAATACCCATGTCAGTTAACATTTTTTTAGATAGACTTATTCCATATTGTTCAGCTACTCCTTTACTAGAACTTCTATAAGTTAAGTTTTTTTCCATAATAAATAGACCTCCTTTCTTTATGATATACACGTACATTGTTATAGTTACTTAATAAAAGTATCAATATAATATACATGTATATTGTTGTACATATATAAAAAAAGAAGCTACTATTTAAAGTAACTTCTTTAAAGACTTATTAAGCTCCCCAAATTTGACTTGCCTTTTCATGACACTTTTCTATTCTAACTTGTAATTCTTGTAATTTTTTCTTTTCTTCTGATGTTAGATTTTTATTTAAAGAATAAATAGGTATATTACTTCCCATCCCTTCATTTAAACTTATGCTAATAGAATACCCTATTTCTTCATCTTTAGTTTTAATATACTCTTCTACTTCTTTTTCTATATTTTTAACAAAATTTTCTAATTCAATAAAATTAATATCTTTATCTTCATATATAGCTTCAAATGGTCCATCAGAATATGATTTTACTCTTCCACTAGGATAATATTCTACTCTTGGAGTATTCCATTTTTCTTGTTCTTCTATTTCATCAGCTATGTCATTAATATCTTTCCCATCCATATAAATGATAGTTTCAATTAAATTACCATTAGCATCATATTTTTCCATTCTCCTTCTCTTACTCCATTTTTATATTCTCCTTTTAATTTAAGATAACTTCTATAATTTTTAAGCCCATATTCTTCATAATTCCAAATAAGATTATTATTTTGGTCTAAATAGTATTTTTTCTCTATATAGTAACTATAAGAATCAACATATTTATACTCTTGTACATATTTATATTCATTTTCAGTTAATTGAATTTCTTTTATACGATTATTATTTTTATATTCATTTATTGTCTTTAATTCTCCATCTTTATATATCTCTTCTTTTTCTAAGTTCCCTTTAGTATTATAATACTTCCAAGTCCCATCTTTATAAGCTACATCAAATTTAGGTGGATATGTTTTATATGTACTTTCTTGTTTCTTTTTTCCATTTTCATAATACTCTGTAACTTCTCCATCATATATTCTCTTTCCAGCTACAAGTAGACTAGGATATGATTTTTTCATTTTTCCATTTTTATAATATTCCTTAACATTTGCATAATGATATATATTACTTGAACTATATTTTACAAGCTCTTTAATTGCTCCATTCTCATAATACTCTTTAGAATTATCAATTAACTTACCATAGTAATATTTTTTCGTACTTTTTAAGTTACCATTTAAATACCACTCTTTACTTTCTCCATGTTTTCCAAAATCTTTCCATACTTCTTTTTTGATTACTTTATCATTTTCATATTCAGTAATAACTTTTAAACCTGTAATTATATTTGTATAAACATCCTTTAAAGTTTTAATTTTAAATAATTTTGATATATCCATTACATAGATAATCATATCTTCTTTATCTAAATGCCTTCCTTGTATTTTATAGCCACCATCTACTTCATCTAACATCCCAGTATCCAAATCAATAGTTCCTTTTACATTTCCTTCACTATCAAAAGATCTAATTATATTATCTTTTTCAAATTCTATTATTTTATTTCCATCTTTAAAAAATTTAAAAGTTGATTTTGCTTTTCCATTTACTTCTTTTCTTTCAAAATCTAATGTATTTTCTCCTAATAAATTATAAACTTTTACTTTTATTGGAAGTTCTCCCTTAAAGTACTCTGCTTCTATATATCTTTCACCTAAATAATTATATATAATCTGTTTTGTAATATTATTATTCTGGCTTTCCTCTATTTTTAAAGCAATTGTATTTCCGTTATCATCTTCATCTAAAAAAATATATTTTTGTTTCCCTTCTATATAACCATTAATAATAGGGTTATATTTTAAAAATTCTAATGCCAGTTCTTCTTGTTCCTTTGTTATTGTTACTAATTTATTATTATAATAGTATTCTAAATAATCTGTTAACTGAAAACTACCATTTTTATCTTTAAATATTTTCCATTTTATCTTTACATTTTCATAATCACTAACTAAGTAATTATCTATTATATAAGTATGTAATTGAGGTATTCTTAATGATTTTACTAACTTAATCTCTTTTTTAAATATTTCATTAAATCCATCACTTTTATTTATACCACCAGCTTTTAATATTCTAGCTAGTCCAATACTTTCTAAATTTTCTTTTGTTCCTCCTTTAAGAGCTCCTTTACCATATAGTTCGACTATTAAGGAATCAACAATTAATCTATCTTTTATAGTAATTATATTTGGATTTTTACTAGTTACTCTATTTATTAACAATAAAGCTTGTTTTTCTCCTTCTGTTAAAGTTTTTATATCTTTTTCTGTTATTTCTTTATCTCCACATCCCATTAAAATTATCATCATTATTAATATAACTAATTTTTTCATATACTCTCCTATCATTTTATAAAAAGAGATTGGTTTTTACCAATCCCTATTCATACATTTTTTCTAATAATTCTCTATATACATATACGTCATAAGGAACTTCATCTACTTCTATTGCATTAAAAGTAAAACTTCCATCTGATTCAACTAAATATTGCAAAATAACTTCAACTTCTAAATCTCCATATAGGATTTTTCCACTAACATTAACATATGTATTTCCATCTGTTCCTGTTATTTTCTCCCATGTTGGATCCTCAAAAAATCCTTCTACAGCTTCTCCTAAAGTTTTATTTTCATACCCATATAAGGTTGCATTTTTTAGTGATTTCACTTCTTTAGACTCCATACAAGCTAAAAATAAAGTACTCAATAAAATAGCCACTATTATTTTTTTTATATTCATATGATAATCCCCCTCTTACATTTAATTATTTTCCTTTGTATCTTTAATTTTTATATTCTCATCTGTAAAAACTCTTAATCCAACTCTTCCTATTCCGTTATCTAGTAAACACTCTAAATGCCCACTATTTTTATGCCCTCTATATGTTCCTAATTCATCTACAAAAATATTAAATATAGGAATAAATGCTAGAATCTTATTAAATGTTGAATTTTCTAAAAGTTTTGGTAAACGTTTTTCTATATTACGAGTTGCATTTTGAAATTGTTTATCTGTTATATCTATTGTTGCTATTCCATCCTTACATTTTTTATAGTTTTCTAATAAATTAACTACTTCTTTTAATTCACTAAATATCTCTTCATCTTCACCATGTGGTTTAATTATTTTATAAGCAGAAAAGGCAATTCCTATTCCTCCAAATATCTTATATATTATTCCATCTGAACTTTGGACTGCTAAAACTAATACTGCTATAGCAATTGAACGAGCTATAATATTTCCTAATGTTCCTAATTTTTGATTTTGATATGTTGTTGTTAATTTCTCATATAGTTCTTCTTTAGAATATTTACATAAATCATTAATTATCATTTTAAATCTCTCCTTTTATCTTATTTTTAAGAAATAACTCTTAATTGTCCTACATAATACTCTCTTTCATTTACTTCTAGTTTTAAATAACCAGTTTCTTTACACCTAAATATTTTTTCTATCCTCCCTTCTACTATTCCACTAGGAGTATCTATCTTCAATACTCGATATTCCTTATTAGCTGAACTCAAAAATATTATCTTTTCTCTGAATAGATTCATCTCTCTTAAAAATGGTACTAAAACTGCATAAGATGAAAAAATCTCTCTTATTACTTCAGACTCATTAATATTTTTTAATTCACTTAGTAACTCTGAATAGTATCTTTGATTTGCTTTACTTAAATTAAATTGTAAGTACTCTTTCTCCTCAAATATCATCTCCTCTTGGTATCTTGATCTAAACTTTAAGGAGAATTTAAAGAGAATCTCATTACACAACTTTTCCTTTGTTATTCCAAAAAATCTACAGTCTTTTTCTATAACATCAATTATTAATCTAGGTACTAAAACTCTCATTTTCTTCTTCAATTTCTCTTCTCCTTAAACTTCCAATATACTATTTCTATTATATAATCTAATCCAAACCTTTTAAATACATACGTTTTTCTATTTTATCTTTCTTTTTATAGAAAGCTTTTTCTTGTTTTAAGTTCCTATTTTTATAAAAAAATTTTTATTTTATATAGGTTCTAATGAGTTATTTGTATCTAAATTAGTCCTTCTTCTCTAAAACTAAAATACTCATCATCCCCTATTATCATATGATCTAACACCATTACGTTTATCTTTTCTAATAATTCTTGAAGTGCTTCTGTTAGCTGTATGTCCTGTTTACTTGGTCTAAGATTTCCACTTGGGTGGTTATGTGCTAATATTACTCCTGCCGAGTTATATCTCAATACTTCCTCTAGTACTACTCTTGGATATACTGCTGATTTATCTATAGTTCCATAAAATAGTGTCTTTTCAGCTATAAGTTTATTAGCATTATTTAGAAATAGTATTTTAAATTCCTCATTATTTCTTGGAGATAAATTTATCTTTAAAAACTCAAGAAGGTTTTCTTTATTCTTTATAGTAGTTAAATCTCTTCTTTTTATTCCTTCTTTGCTGATGTAGTGTATAAGCTCTTTTAGTTCCTCTATCTCTTGTGTTCCTTCGTAACTTCTCATTTTGTAAATTACTTCTTCTTTATCTTTACATTTTAAAAACTTTAATATCTTTTTCATAAGTTTCCTCCAAATAAAGTAAAAGGACTCCTTTATAGGAGCCCTTATCATTAATCATCTATGTTATCTTCCATATAATAAGTATTATACTTATCTTCAAATCTTTTCATATATTCTTCATACTCTTGAGCTACTTTCTTATAGTTAGTTTCCATCACTATATAGCCTTTACGATGTGATCCATAGCCATGGTCTAATCCTATCTCTGAATAATCTCTACTGCATAGGTATTTACTCTCTGCTCTTTTAAAAGATAGGAAGTACTTTCCTGTTAGTAAATTCTTCTTTACCTTTGGAGATAAGCTTTTCTTTGATGTACTAAGTCTACCTATTATTTCTTTTTCATTGATATATCTAAAGCTAAGTAATTCTCTATCATCATATATTGAAAATGTCCTTTGAAAAGCTTGTAAAGCTTCTTGAAATGTATCATATTCATTTATCGTATATTCTGATAACTTTGGTTTTTTCTTATCTTTTGTTGCTATTGCCATATGTAAGTAAAATTTCATTTTTTATCACTCCTCTTATTTTTTATTAATAATTCCATCTATAGCTGTTACTGCTGTTCCTACTGCTACTAATATTCCTCCAACTATTCCTAACATGTTAATTCCTCCTCTTTATGCTACATATTTTCTATATACATTTAAAAACTCTGCTATATCTTCAATATTATTTACATTTAAACTTTCATACTTAATATAAAAGTTATATAGACTAGCTATACTCATATCCTTATCAACATAAGCTCCAGTATTCTTGAAATACCTATAAATCTTATTATAGAATACTATCTTAAAGGCTCTCTCAAATATCTCTTCCTTATTTAGTGCTAGTATAGAGCTTTTGAATTTCAAATACTCTTCTGTTAATCTATCCATTAGTTATCCTCCAATCTTTTTATATATGCTTCTATGAGATTTTGTGTATCTTCAAATCTTCTTACAATATAGTCATCACTTTCCATATAGAAGTAATATAAGTCCTTAAGTGATTTTATCTTTTCTAAATCTCTTACCTTTATATCTCCATACTCAAGATAATTCATAACATCATTATAAAATTTTATCTGTTCTGCCATAGAATAAACTTCTCTACTATCTTTTTCTAAGGTTTCCTTTTCAAATACTATATACTCATCTAGTAACTTTTGATAATTCTTCATTTTAATTCTCCCTTCTAAAATAGTTTTCTAAGTATATTTCTACCTTTGGATATTTTCTTCTATTCATTTTATATAGGTAATAAATTGTAGATAATGAAGATATTCTTTCAAAATCTATTTCTTTATTATCTTTCAAATAAACCATAACATCAGTATAGAACTTTAACTCTTCCATAATCCCCTTTACCTGTTTTTCAAATCTCTCTAATAGATTTTTCCTTATAATTCTGTATTCTTTAAATAATTGAATATATCTCTCCATAATATCTCCCATTAAGCTATCATTTCTGCACATGCTTGTGATATTTTCTTATCTTTGGCATTAGCTCTTAGATATTTGATGTAATTAATGTCTTTCTCATAAATCTCTTGTAGTGTCATTCCTTTGTATTTTCCAAACTCTATTACTATCTTAGTACTTCCTACTACCTTAGGTTCGTCTTTTTCTGCTTCTAATTTCCTAAATGTTAGGTTGTTATCTTCAAGTTCTAACTCTGGTTCTACTGTAAATACATATCCTTTTCCTTGCTGTCTTACTGGATACCATCTATTTTTAGCTTTGTATAAATATCTTCCTATTCCAAATCCACTACTTGCTACTCTTTTAAAAGCATTAGATATTCCCCCTTTTATACTTTCATACTCTGTCATACTTGCTCCATCTTCTTTAGTTATCCATCTATCATTGATTTTGATAGATAGAGAACAGATAAATCCTGCTGATACTTCCCTATATGATACAGTCCAACCATCTATTCCAAATAGCTCATCTAATCTATTTTGAATAGCTCTTGCTTGTACATAAGCAAGAGCCAATCCCTCCATCTTATCCTTGTTTACTGCTCCAACTCTAAATTCCAATTCCTCTCTAGCAAATGGTTCTCTTAACTTTTCTAATAACTTATCCATACTCTCAATCCTCCTTTTAATATTCGCTTGGAAACATGATAGTCCAATATTCTCCAAATGTTTCATCTAATTCTAATACTGCCCATACTTTACACTCTTTAACTTCATAACTTAGGTCAAACTCTCTTTTATCCTGTGGTTCTTCCTGTCTATTAATCATCTTTTTTCCTTTGAACTCAAATATCTGAAATGGGTCTAGTCCTTGAGTTTCCTCTTTCTCTTCCTTTAACCTTATAGCTGATACTATCATTAGTAATGCTCTTACATCTAAATCATGTCTTATTAGTGGTGTCATAAATATAGTTCTCATTGTATCTCTCCTTTTTAAATTCTTACTCCTATAATTACTTCTTTACTTAAGTTATTTACTACTAACTTTCCATTTAAAATATCTTGGAATATGTATCTTGAATCATCATCTGGAATATCTACAATAGATAAATTAGTCTTATTCTTTTGCTTAATTTCCTCTAACATTTCCTTGATAACTGCTTTAGGAATTTTAGGAATATTTCTATTAGTTTCAGATAGTGATATACTTACTACCTTTCTAACATTAATTTTCTCCATCTCTTCTATTAATTTCTCTAATATTTTGATAACTCTCTTTGTACTTAGCATAATTATTCCTCCTCTTTTCCTTCAATTAAATCTATTAATCCTTTTTTATCCATATTTCCATAAAGTAATTCCTCAAATGATGATAGAGCTACATCAAAAGCTTCATCTAGTCTTACATCTTTACTTTTCCACAGTGCTATATACTTATACTTTCCACTTATGTCTAAATTAAAATAGGAACCATATAACATGGCTCCTATCTCTGCTTCTACTTCCTCTTGATTTTGACTTTTAGGATTTTTTCCAAAATGGTTTAAATAATGAATGAACTCATGCATAAGAGTTCCACTCATTGCTACATATCTATCTTTTCTAAGTGTAATGGTATTTCCATCAGTACAACCTTTAGCATGAAGTTCTTTAACTACATTAACTGGCAAATACTGCTCTACTATTTCCTTAGATTTTTTAAATAATTCTGTTATCTTATATTTACTATCCCCTCGCTTCATCCTAGTATCAATCTCTGGAATGATTACTGCTTTATCTGTTGGAATGGTACTTTTAATATCAAATACATTAGCATATTTATATCCATATACATATTGCTCTTCCTTTCCATCAACTACCTTTTTACTGATAAGTGGTACTAAGATATGAATGGCTTTAGCTCCCTTTTTGATATTATACCCAAGCTCTTTCCATCTTTTAAAACTAGCTATCATAGTGGCTGTCTTATCTTGCTTATAGATTAGAATATTGTTTCTAATACTGTAATTATAGAAGTTCTTTCTTCTAAACTCTATAAAGTCTTTTAGCTCTTGTGAATTCTCTAAGAAATCTTTTATCTTGTCATTTATATTTTCTTTTAGTCTATCTATAATACTCATAAATTCTTTATTTTCCATATTCTCATTCTCCTTACTTGATTTTTAACAGATAATCTTCTTTAAGAATTGCACCACTGACTGCTATATTTTTCTTAAGACTTTCGCTTATTAAATTTTTAGCTGGTTTAATTTCCTCTTTTACTGTTAAATACTCTTTAGGTATCTTAGATAAATCAATTATCTCTACACTTGTAGTTTTTCTCAAGCTAAGATTTCCTAAATCAGTTTCAATCTTCTTTTTATCTAATTCTAATAAGATTCCCTTAATATACCCTTTCAATGAAGTTATTTTCTTCTCTCTACTTTTCTTAAGTTCCTCCAATCTATCTATCTCTGTTTTAGCTACTATATTCTCTAGCTCTAAGTTTCTAATGTATCTCACTATATTTGAACTCTTGCTCTCTAATTCCTCTCTCAAATACTCCATCACATCATCATAGTTCTCTTTGTCCATCTCATCTTTGTTGCTCTCTAAAAATATATCCAAAGTATCAATCATCGCATTTTTAATCTCATAAGCTTTCATACTATCACATCCTTTTTATATAAAATAAAAAAGATTCCCATAGGAATCTTTTTACATTTTATAATATATATTTATACTATAGTTATCCATTTTATAATATAATATGCTTGATTTAAACCAACTGGAGGTAACATATTAGGAGTTCCATATAATGCATTTAATGAGTATTGTCCTATCTGAGGATTATATGTGAATAATCCTACTCTTGAATATGGTGTTAGATTATTTAAATCACCTGAGCATCCAAATCTTAAATTAATATTAAAATTATCTGACATAGGAATAAGAATATCAATATAAAACTCACTCATATCTAAGTAAAATCCTGGAATTGTTTGACGATAAGAAAAAAAAGTATTAATATTTATTAATATATTTTCCTTTGATACTGCTGCTAAAAAACTATTTACTTCATTAAATCTATTAAAAAAATTTAAGTATTCATCTTTTTTTGCATTATTATCTAATGTATTTAAAAATCCAAAAATAAAATCATATGTTGGCTTTCTATTATCTTTATGTGTGTGAAAGTAACTGATTTTCATTCTATTACTAGATTTTGCCAAGAACTCATTCCCAATCTCTGATTTCATCTTTTTTAATAAATTATATAAAAACCATTCTTTTTCTCTTAAAGGTGAAGATAAAAAAATAAATTTTAAATCATAAGTTTGGTTATTTGATAACTTATCTAGTATATTATAGAACTCTTTTCCTAGACTACTTAATCCAGTTTCAAAACTTATTTCTTCCTCATTTAAAAGAATTTTTATTATATTTTTTAACTTTATATTTAAAGAATCTTCTAAGGAAATATCATCTCCCATTTCTTGTATAAATAAGAAAAGGTATTCAAAAACTATTAATAAATTTAATTTCCAATACAAATTATCATTATTTTCCAATCTTTGATGTAAGTTTTCTATAAGTTCACCAATACAATTCCTTTTTATTTCAATCTCATTTAACTCAAGTTCTGCTGTATTGAATTTAAAATAAATTTTTTTAATCTCATTATAAAATTCTGGATCTAAGTCATCAATAATATCCAAATCTAAATATTGGTATCCTGAAAATTTAATAACATTAGAATCTATATCTAAAACTATTTTTTTATATTGTGTAAAATTCGAAATTTTATATAGTAAATTCCATTCATTTCGCAGATTATCATTTGCCAAATTTCCAACGAAATTTGCTGTATTAGTTAATTTTATCTTCACTATATCCGAATCTGAAGTAACAACTCCAACAATTGTATTGACCAGCGAAGCTTTAGTTTGTAAGAACTTCTCTATATTCTCTGTTTTAAGGTATATTTTCATTTTTTACTCCCTTCTCTTGACTTTTATAAAAAAATATGCTAATATACATAATAAACATATCGTTTATTTATAATAAATATTATGTTTGTATGTTTTAAACTTACATTTTATTTTAAATTGATATTTTGTTTACTATATTATTAGTATACCATCAAATCTTCAAAATAGCAATGAGAAATAATAGGTAGTTGAAACAAAAATATAAAATTAATTTGGAGGTATTCTATGAACTTAACAGATTTAATCACTACACTTATTTTTCTTTTTCAAAATTGTGGACTTTCTTTTTCTAATATTTTATCACAATATTATCCACAACTTTCCTATACAGAAGATGAAAACCGAATTTATATTAATTATTATTCTTATTGGTCTATTTGGATTGCTAAAAATCGACAAGGTAATTTTCTTAATGCTCTTGAATTCCAAATAGGATGTATCTTACAAGAATATCCAATACAGATTTGGGGATTTAGAAGACCCTATTTCAATCAAAATTTTGGTATTCTTGTCAAGCCAATTTTTCAAAACTTTGATAAAAATATAGAGCCCTTTAACTATTATCAGTATTCCATTTATAATCGAAACATTATGCCATACGTCTTCTCATTATCTACTGAAGATTCTGAAAATAATTTAGGGGTATTTAATAATAAAATTGTTACTAAAAATTACTCTCATTTAAGACCTTTATTATTTCCTCTCAGTTGTAATAACTGTGGAAATTTTATGTATGGTGGATTGGAGCCTTTTTGCCCTAAATGCGGAACTATAAACTTGACTCATTCTTCTAATGCTAACTTTTTAAAATTTTACTTTGAAAAAAGTCTAGAAATACAAATTGGAGGAGGAAATTAAAATGAATTTAGAATTATTGATACTATTTTTTATGGCTTTAGGATTAGATATCAAAACTTTTACTATTACAGATATATTAGTTAGATTTATGAGATTTTTACCCTTATTGATAGAGCATGGACACCTAATAGAACTTGGAGCTCCAAATACTGGAAAGTCATACATTTCTAAAAGATTCAACGAGATTTTTGAACTAGTTAAAGCACTCTCTGTTGCACAATTATTTGGCTCTCTCAATAAAAATATGGATGGTGTTATATTTGTAAAAAAAATAAAGCAATCTTAATTGATGAAATTTCAAATCTTTCCCAGTCAGATATAGATTCTAACTTAAGGAGTTCATTTAAAACTTATTTAAATGGGGATAGTTTTTCTCGGGGAAACGAAATACTTGAACAAACTACCTCTTGTTACTTTGTAGGAAATAGCTATGATTCACTCCAAGAGTCATTAGATAGAGATCCTTTAAGTTATAGTAGTAATACTTTTTATAGCAATATACCAATTTTCTTTAGAGAGGAAGCTATGGTTGAGCGTTTAATTTGGAATCCTGGATGGCTTTTAACAAAAACTTCTAGCTCTAACCTTACTGAAAAAGAGAGCGAAGATGCATATGAAGAAATTAAAAATTTTATAGATAAAAATAGAACTAGAGAAAATAATAAAATTCAAGTCCCATTTACTTCTAATACAAGACTTGTAAAAAAAGCACAAAAAATAATAACTTTTTTTATTACTTCACTATATGAAAAGAATTTTTCCGATGAGAATGTCAATGAGTTATTAGAATTTACTGAATTTATATTAAATATAGAAAATGGAAAATATCACAATTTTTGGAATAGTGATTATGGAAAAAAATTTTTAGTAAACTTTGTTCCACTTTATTTACCACCAAATTCAACTATCAAAAAGATTTATTTTTATTCAAATAGAATTTTGGTGCAAATAAAAGAAAAGCCTTCTAAATATTATAAGATTGCTATTAATAAATATGGAGTTAAAGAGAACGAAACCGAATACAATAATTATATAAATAATCAAACTATTAAGCCTTATATATCTCCTATAATTAAAACTGATCAAGGATATAATGTACTTTTACAGGAATTTTATGAAATATTAGATAAAAAATTTGAATTTAAGTTCTCTAACTTGACATCTTTAGAAGAAGCAATAGAAAGAATAGAAAATTTAGAAAAAGATAAAAATAACCTTATACAAACATTAAGTACTCTTACACAGAATTATAATATGTTAGTAGAATATATTATCGGATTAAATACCTACACTCCTAGACCTATTCCCCGTAGAATTTCTTATTACACACAAGATATTTCTACTAATTTTATAACTTTAATAGCTAGTTTAGGAAAAATTCTTAATAGAGAGGATATTGGATATAATGCTAGTACTGGCGAATTTAAAATTATAAATTTTTTATAAACTTAAGTATATATTATAAATTGAAATCTACCTAATCTAAAAAAGAAGGAGGAAAAAATGAAATCAGAAAGAATAAAAACTGAAAAAGCAGCTCAATTATTAGGGCTACCTGTACAGACATTGAGAGTCTTTATACAGCAGGGTAAATTTTCAGAATTTGCCAGTGCTATCAAAAAAGAAGGGTCTAAACATTGGATATATTATATCAATGCCACTAGACTATATGAGTACCTAAATATAAAAGAGCCTATTCAGACTGCCATCTAAATAGACTCAAGAGTATTCTAGGTTATTAATACCAGAGAATATACCCTTACCGCAATTAGAGTATATCATCTCTGGTATTTTTAATAAAGAAAAATTTTTAAAGGAGATGATAAAACTATGAAAAAAGCTAATGGAAATGGAAGTGTCAGTAAATTAAGTGGAATTAGAAGAAAACCATATATAGCTAGAGTAACATTAGGTTGGGATGAAAGTACAGGTCGCCAAATACGAAAAACTATAGGAACATATGTTACACAAAAAGAAGCTCAAAAAGCTCTTATTGACTACCTGGATAATCCTTATGATTTAGATTTGTCAAATATCTTATTTAAAGATGTATATGAAAAATGGAGTAAACTTAAATATCCTAAAGTTAGTCATTCTGCTATACTAGGTTATCAATTGCTTATAATAATATTGAAAAGCTTCATAATATGAAAATAAAAGATATTAAAGCTAGACATTTACAAGAAGCAATAGATAACTGTTCTAAAGGACAAGCAACTAAAAAGAAAATAAAATTTCTATTTGGACAAATGTTCGCCTATGCTATGCAAAATGATATTATAACAAAGGATTATAGTGAGTTTGTTGATATTGGAAAAGCTAGTGAGGAGAGTAAGAGAGAACCATTTAGTAATAAAGAGATAGAGTTACTATGGAAGCATATAGATGATATTGAATTTATAGATACTATACTTATTATGATATATAGTGGTTTTAGAATAGGAGAATTATTAGAACTTGAAACTAAGAATATAGACCTTGTTAATATGACTATGACTGGAGGATTAAAAACAGAAGCAGGTAAAAATAGATTAGTACCTATTCATCCTAAAATATTCCCTTTAATTGAAAAGAGATATAATAAAGATAACCAGTATCTAATCATCAACTTCAAGGGTAAAAAGATGAAATATGACAACTACTATAAAGAAAAATTCATTCCTATTATGGAGCAACTAAATATGGAACATAGACCTCACGATTGCCGTCATACCTTTGCTACTCTTCTTAGTAATGCTAATGCAAATGCTACAGCTATCAAGAAGATGATAGGACATGAAAGTTATGCTACTACTGAAAAAATATATACTCATAAGGATATTGAAGAATTAAGAAAAAATGTAGAATTAATAAAATAATAAATTATGTGGAGATTTACACATTATTCTTTAAAAAAAAGTGTAAATTTTCACACTTTTCTCTAAAATAATGTGATATGATAAAAATAAATAATTCTACTATGGAAATTTATATATCTATTTCTAGGTATATGGATTTCCATTTTTTATTGAGTTAAATAATATTTTTAAAATCTCAGGTAAAGAAAAAACATAAACATTGAGCTTATAAAATATATGAGAGATTAGTATTTTATTAAAGAATAATTGACAACAAAATATGAAGAAAGACTGAAAAATATCTAAGTTCTTCAGTCTCTACTAAACTAGTTTAATTCTAATAATCAAGAGAGTAAATACACAAAATTAATTACACTCTCTTTTTAAATTTTTTCTAAAAATGATTTCCCATTTTCTGGTAATTTTTTCCCAAAATATTCTGCTACAGTTTGTCCTATATCTGCTAGACTTTCCATTTCTCCTATATTTTTTAATTTATCAATATTTTTTTTATAAATTAAAATAGGAACATTTTCTCTTGTGTGATGTGAATGTTTTATTTCTGGATCATTTCCATGATCTGCTGTTATAATTAAAATATCTTCGTCATTTAATAAAGGCAATAATTCATTTAACTTCCTATCAACTATTTCTAATTTTTCAGCGTATTTTTTTGCATTTTCTTGATGTCCAGCCAAATCTGTTTCCTGTATATTTGCACATATGAATGCTTTCTTATTATTTTTTATTTCTTCTATAAGTTTATTCATAGCTAATTCACTATCTACTGCAAATATTGATTTCCCATATTTATTTTCAACAATATCAGCTACTTTCCCAATTAAAATAGTTTTTATCTCTGTTCCTAAAATATTTGGAAGTTGTACTTCTGTTTTTACGCCATAACCTAAATGCTGTACTTGATATCCTTTATTATAAACTTTTGATTTTGGTGCATTTACTCCTGCATATATGTTATCTTTACATTCATATGCATTTTTTATATCATCTAAAGTTACGTCTTCTCCACCAAAAGTTATTACTCTAGGAACCTTTACAATTTCCCTAACTATTTTTCCTATTTTTAATAGATTATCAAAACTAATTTTATCAAAAGTTCCTGTTATATTATACACTTGTCCTAAATCAGCTTCTAAATTATCTCCTATACTTAAACAATCATCTACGATTAATATTTTTTGTTCAGCACCATATCTTTCTACTTTATGACCTTCAATCAATAATTTTTTTTCAACTTCATCTATATTTTTAAAAAAAGGTTCATTTATAGGTTCTTTTGGTTCTGTTCCCATTAACTCTTGATGTCCATAAAATGTATCACATCCAAAATGTTTCAATTTACTTTTTCCAAAAATAGCTGTACTCGAAAATTTTATATTATCAACTTCTAAATTAGCTGCATTTGCTAATCCTAATTTTTGCAAATTAGGAATATTTATCTCTTTATTTTTAGAAATAACACTTTTATATGTATTTGCTCCTATATCTTGTGGTCTTGTTGTCTTTACATCTTCCATTTCACCAATTCCAAAGCTATCCAAAACAAGAACTATAAATCTTCCCATTTATTTCTCCCTTCCTAAACTATCATATATTCCTATTATATATGGTTTATTTTCCTTCAATCCACCTATTAAAGCAACATCACTTCTTGTTACAAATATTTGTGTTCTAAATGCTCCTAAAACTGTATCTCCAACATTTGCTTCTTCATTAAGCTCAAAATAATAATCTATACTTTCATCTGTTGGAGGAGTTACTTTTATTTTCTTCATAGATTCCAATTTATCTCCTACTAAAACATTCTCTATTCCAGAACGTCTATAATGTCCTCCACCATAAAAATAACCTTTTCCTCCTAAATTATGAGAAACTTCTGATAGATATAAAATTGCTGGTTTTTCTCCCTCACTATTATATGCATTAAATGGTGTAGTTCCAGTTAATGCATGTCCTGGTTCTCCATGTGTTCCACCATTTTCTTTAATATTCTCTATATTAGCTAAACTTGTTGCTGAAGGAGTATTAAGTTGTTCTGCTTCTATTCCATGTTTTCTTAAAATATCTTGTGCTTTTTTTATAGTTTCAACATTTTTTGTAGATTTAACCTTATTTATACTTTTATCATATAAATAACAAGGGAAAGAAGTTAATCCATTTATTTTAATATTTTTTAGTTTTTTTATCTTCATACAAAGCCCTTCAAGTTCATTTAAATAAAATCCACCACTTTGTCCTGAATATATTGTGCTATCTTCTTCTAATACTCTCAACATAATATTTTGTATCTTATTTAATTTCTTAGCTACTTTATCTATTTGTTCTATCTTTTCATAAGAATAAACTGTCATTATTTCAACATTGCTTTTTATAATTTTCTCAAGTAACCTTGTTGGTGTTTGTACTAAATGTCCTACATTTCCAAGAGGAATATTATTCTCTATCATTATTTCTGCTTCTTTAAAATCAACAGCAACCACTCCTGAATATCCTAACTCTAAAATTTTTTTAGCTAAAAAAGGTATTCTTCCTATTTGTTTTGTCATTGCATATAACTTTATATTATTTTTTTTCGCTTCTTCTATTAATAACCTAGCATTATCTAAAATAGTATCTACATCCAATAGATATGTATCTGGAAAAAGTAATCCTTTTTGATGAAATTCAATTGCTGCATTTAGTAAATTTGGATTTCTTTCTTGTAATTTATTTAAAAACATTACCTATTCCCCCTTTACTTTCTTATAGCTTTCTTCTAAAATTCTAATTATTGTCTCCACTCCTGCTCTATTAGGATTTATTCTAATCATTCTTTTTTCAAGTGTTGGATCTGTTTTTCTAAATGTACCTGACACTCTATAGAATAATGGAGAAAATTCATATTTTGACTCAGCTCCTACTGGATTTGGTAAAGCTCCTAACTTTTCAGAGTGTACTAACATTTCTTCTGCTATATTTTCTTTTAACTCAACAATAACAACTTTTGATTGAGCATTTACTAAATATGCATTTTTTATAAATGATAATCTTCCATTGTTTAAAATTTGAATTAATTCGTCATTTACTTCTCCTTGAATAGCCAGAGAAACAGGAGCATATACCATTCCTCTTAATACATCTAATGCTTCATGCCCTTGAACTTGTCCACCACCAGAATAATTTGATTCTACTACTTGAGATATATATTTCTCATTTCCAACTAAACATCCTATTCCCTCTGGTCCTAATAATTTAAAAGTTGAAAATGCTGATAAATTAGCTCCTAATTCAACTCCAATATCCTTAACTTTCATTACTGCATAATTATCATCCGTTAATATAGGAACTTCATATTCTTTTATTTTTTCTATTACCTCATCAATTTTATAACTATCATCTATTTTTTGACGAGTATATTGTACTATTGCTACATCAATCTTCTCATTTTTTAAAATTCTTTCTAGTTCTTCTAAATTATTATAATCTGCTTCTAAAATATTTGTATTTAACATTTGTAAAGATACTAAAGTTGTTGGATAAATAGGTGCTTTATGTACTAATACCTTTCTTGTTTTAGAATTCTTTAAAATACTATATAATCCCCATTTTATAGCCGCTGTCCCTGCTCCTCTAACTAAAACAGCTTTCTCTACCCCAAAAAAATCTGCTATTACTTCTTCAACCTTCTTGGTAGTTCTTGGTTTATTTAATCCCTTTACTACTCCTAGATCTCCTCTTGTTAAAATTTCACTTCCCCTAAATTTTCTTGTAATTATATCTATTAATTTAAATTGTTTTCTCTTTGCTTCTTCTAATGTAATTGATTCTAATGGATATGTTTTCATCATTTTCTCCTTTCTACTTTATTCCTAAAATTTTTTTTGGATTTTCAACTAAAAACTTTTCTATTTTTTCTAATTCTACCCCATTTTCAAGTAACTTAGGAACAAATTCCTCAAGTAAATATGAATATCCTATTCCACCATTCTCTTTTAAATGAGATTGTCTTGTTAAATCTACTGATAGTAAAATTTTATTTTCCCATCCTCTATCACATAAATATTTAATATATTCAATTCTTTTTTCTTCTGAAAGATAGTTTATTTTTCCTATTGTATCAAAAGAAATATAAACTCCCCTTTTTAATAAAGTCTCTATATAATGTATATCTTTTGATAAATCAGTATGTCCTAAAATAACTTTTTCTAAATTTCCCCCATTTTTTTCAATTATATCTAACTGTTCATGTCCTAATTTTCCTAGACTTGTATGTGTTGATATATATACTCCTGTTTTTTTCTGTACTCTACTTGCTACTATAAAAACTTTCTCTTCAAGTGAAGTCATTTTTTCAAAGCCTGTTCCTATTTCACCAATAAAAGTTGCTTTTTTATTTGTTCCATCTATTCCTATTTTTATATCGTTTATTAATTTTTCTTCTAATTTTTCTATACTTAACTTTTCAACTTCCTTTGGAAAAAATGGTTCTTTATAATAACCTGTTGACATTAAAATTTCTATTCCTGTTTCCTTTTCTAATCTTGTTATAAATTCAACATTCCTTCCCATTCCCATATTTGTAACATCAACTATTCTTGTTACTCCTAATTCTTTTAATCTTAATAATTCTTTTTTTGTTTTTTCAAAATCATTTAATTTACAGTCAATATTATTTTTTACTCCAGATAAATCTATTGTCATATGTTCATGTATATATGTTATATCTTTCATCTCTACATCTCCTCTAAAATTTCAAATGTTCTATTATCTATTCTCTTTAAAGGATAATTTAAAAAATATTCTTGAAATAATTTTGGACGATATTCATAGTCTAATATTTTTCCTATTTCTAAAACATATTTCAAACCATTCTTTCCTTTTGGTGTTGCTATTACTATGGAACTTCCAATATTTTTTAAAGGAATTGTAATTGCAGTACAATCAAGCATATTAAAAACTTTTAAAAATTTTTTATTAGAATTTTCTTGAAAAACTTTACCACTATCTCCTAAACTTCCTAAAACACTGTCTCCTATACCTTCTACTTCTATATTTTTCTCAATGTATATAAATACATCTCCCTTCTGAAAAATATTATTCAATTCTGTCATCAATTCTTCTCTAGAGAAAAGTGATTTATCTTTCCAAATTGTAATCTCATAATTATTTTTTAGTTTATCCCCTATCTCTTTCTCAAGAGTATCGCTTAAAACTAATTTTTTTAATTTTTTTTCACTTTCTTCATAAAAAATTTTTAAAACTTTCTCTAGTTCCATAAAATTTTGAGTTATAAATCCAATTCCAGCAATAAAAGCTATTTCATCTGTTGATTTTTTTTTATTTTTACCTTTTAATCCCATTCCAGATAAAAGTGCAGAATATAGGTTTAAAGAAATTGCTGGTCCTAAAACAGAACCACCACCATCAGTTCCTATCCCCACTGTATTTAATCCATAAAGAACATTTATTGCTGTTCCACTTGATGACCCTGTCATGACTTTTGAAGTTATTGGATTTAATAATCTTATATCAATGGCTCTTCCTCTATCAGATGAAAAATCTATTGTATTCCAAATATATCCATTTCTTAGAAGTTTTTTTATTAAATTATTATCAATTTCTTTAGTATCTTTTACCCCTATTGTTTTTCCCTTATTTTTAAAAAAATCTAAAAGAATATTTGGGTTTTGTTCCTTAACTGTCTTTCCAATAAAATTTTTTGTTCTATCAATTCCTGCTAAAATTTTTTCCATAGCTCAACCTCATATTTTATAATTTAAGAGGAGCACCTGCTCCTCTTAAATCTTTAATTTTATCCTGCATATAATCCTATAAGTGAAAAAATATTTAATATTATTCCTAATGCAATTGCCGAAACTGGTCCTACTGCCATATCTACTAAAGGTTTTTTTGCTGTTTTATTTAACACATATACTCCTGCAACAAATAAATATCCTAATCCTGGAGCCATTGCATCTGCTGCTATCATTCCTCCAACTATTAAAGAAATTTCAAGAACTTTTGACATTGCAGTTCTAATTTGGTCTCCACATGCTTTAACTCCTGGGAATTTATCTAAAAATTTAGCTATTGCACCTAAAGCACAAATTTCAACAATAATTGCTAATACTCCACCTACAAAAGCTATAATAGGATTTCTTAAAAATATCCCAATTACAAATACAAATGTCATTCCTGCTGGGGCATATACTCCTGTTGCTATAGCTGTTGTTGCTACTAGAGGAACAAATCCAATCGCTCTAGCTAAAGCTGCTAACCCTGCTTCTGATATCTTTCCTTCTGCTAATAAGTTTAAAGAAATAGGATCTCCTGCAATTAAATTTAAGCTTATTGCTGCTGATATAACTCCTCTCATTAATCCTAATGGAATCATATTTTTCTTAATTCTTTCTACTCTAGCAGCAAATATATTTAATAGCATCTCATTTGAACCAACACCAGTAGTTGTTGATTTTTCTCTCATTGCAAAAGTTACCATTATAATCATTCCTACTAATAAAGCCATTCCATCTGGATTTAAAGCTATTGTACTTCCACCAAAAGAAATTTTTCCATACACTTGAAATAACTGTCTAATCAAAATAGTTACGATAAATGTTGTTGCTCCTTTTTTAAATCCATATTGATAAGCTACTACTAAAGCAGGAAAAGCTGCAAATGCAACAATTATTGGTGCCCCTACTTTTCCTAATGCTGGTAAAAAATTTACAGGTAATTTTGCAAATAATTCCACAATTATTTTTAAACCTAATGTTATTAATAATCCATATATTCCACCAACAACTGTTGATAAGATTGCTCCCTTTTTATCTGCACTAAATGATGTTCCTATTATATCTGTTGCTAATAAAATACTATGCACTAATATTATTGGTGTTGTCAACGAAAATGGAATTCCAAATCCCACAACAAGTCCAAAGCTTAGTGCAAAACTTGTTGCTGCCAAAGATTTTCTATCCATTCTTCCTTCTAAAAACTCTGGAACAATTGGTCTTAATCCATCATTAAATACTGCAACACCTCTATTTGCTAAAAATGAAGCTAGTGCTCCCAGCAAAATTGCAACTATATAATTCATACTAACACACTCCTTATTTTAAAATTTCCTTTAAAATTACTGGAACTACTTGTTCTATGTGTTGTGCTGTAAATCCAAATGCTTTTTTACCTGCATTAACCTCTGCTACTATTTCTACATCAGATTTTATGTTTCCTGGCATTGATACTGTAGCACAATTATTTGCTCCTAATAATGCTATAGCCATTGCTAAAGCTCCTCCACCACCAGTGTTACAAGCTCCTAAATAAATATCTGCCATTCCTGTTTTAACATCCATAGCTGCTTCTATATCGCTTTTTATTGTTACACTTGCTTTTTCTCCTGCGATTTTTCTTACTACTTCTGCTAATTTTTCTTTATCGATTTGTCCTCCAATAACTATTTTTTTCATAAAAATTCTCCTCCTAATTATTTATAATATCTAATATTGTACATATATTTACTAACATATATTTTTTTTCATCTTCTGGTAATTTTACATCTAAAACACTTTCCAAATCTTTATATATTTCTTGGGCTTTTTCTAAGAATTCACTTTCTAATATTTCTTGATAAACCTCTTCATTAATCACTTTTACTGGCTCATTATTTTTTACTCTTGTTATAGCCATTGATAAATGAGTTGTCATCATAGCTCCATTTTCTTCTGTTAATGTAATTTGATGTTTTTCTTGAAACATTTTTATTACATTTAACATCACTTCCCTTGTTTCATTACTAATTGTTCCTGTTGAACATAAAATTTCAAGTCTTGTTTGTAAATCCATTACTCCTCCTCACCTAATCCATTAATTTAAAATTTTCTTTATCAAAAAACTTATTAAAAAGTGTTTTCATGATTTTATTATTTTTAGGAATTACTATAACTGATTCTGTTGCCAATAAACTAATTCCACTTTCATCTTTTAAATCTTCAATAACAATGTTATTTTTTTCCAATAATATTAATTTATCTAAAACATCATCGTAATTCCAAATTGCTGCATCTATAGTTTTATCTATTAATTTCTCTATTACTTCTGAATACTTTATTTCTTGGAAATCTATATTTTCATTTTTTTGAAAATTAAGATTAGTTAAAAATGTATGATCGTTTGATTCTAAATCTACCCCCACTCTTCTTACTAATCCATCTTTTCTTTTTAAAATAACATGTTTAGTAACATATGTTCTTGGACCAAATTCTTCAATAATCTCTAAATTTAATCCTGATGTAATAGCTTCTTGTGCTGCCAATTTTGATACAACTCCAAATTGAAAAACACCTTGTTCAATCAATTTAAGTCTTACATATCCACCACGCATATGTGAAAAATATAATGAAATTGGAATTTTAAAACTATCATTTATACTATCCATTATTTTTTTATATCTTGATGAATAAGTTATAGGCATCACACATAGTAAATGTTCATATCCTAAAATATTTAATAATTTTTTATAGTCAATTTTCTCTATTCTAGTTCCATATTTCCCCATTTTTACTAATTTTACTATATTTTTTTCACTCAATAATGTTAATGATTTTTGAATTGTTCCTAATGACAAATTAAATTTTTCTGAATAATTAATAATTGTATCTATATTTTCTCCAATTTCTCTTGAAAGAATATCTTTAGCTAATTCAATTGTTCCTACTTCTATTTTCTTATATTTATTACTTTCCATAAACACCTCCATTATTTTCAAAAATTTGAAAATAATCTTTTCACAACAATAGAATACAATTTTTTTATATTTTTGTCAAGTTTTTTTTATTTTTATCTGTTTTAGAACGTTATATTTGTATAATATATACTGAATAATATATTAGAATAAGAATATTTTTTTCAGAAATTAAATCATATTTTTAAAGAATTTTAAGACATATTTATTTCTAAGTTTATCAAAATTTTAAGATTCCTTAAAATTCTCTACTAAATATTATTTTTAGCTTGCTAGAGAAAAATTACTTTGTTACCTGTATGTTACCTGTGTGTTACCTACGGATATCATTTTTCTCAATTTTTTAAAATCTCAGATAAAGAAAAAACCCCACAAACATTGAGTTTGTGAGGTATATAATTCCATGTAAAACTCTTAGTATTTAGTATGATTTTTAATATACTTTATTATATAGTTTTTCAATATCTTCTAAAGTTACATCTTTTGGATTTCCACCTGTACATACATCTGCTAAAGCATCTTTTGATAGTTTTGGTAATCCTTCTTTTGGTATTCCTATCTCTCTTAATGTTTGTGGTATTCCTACATCAATTGCTAATTTTCTTACTGCATCTACTGCTGCTTGTGCTGCTACTTCTTTGCTCATTCCTGTAGTATCTACTCCCATAGCTCTTGCTATGTCTCCATATTTTTCTATACATGCTGACATATTAAATTCCATTACTGTTGGTAATAATAGTGCATTTGCTATTCCATGTGGTATATCATATACTGCTCCTAATGGGTGTGCCATTGAGTGTACTATTCCTAATCCTACATTTGAGAATCCCATTCCAGCTACATATTGAGCTATACTCATTCCATCCATATCTTCTAAGTTTTTATCTGCTACTGCTCCTCTTAGATGTTTTGCTATTAGTTCTATAGCTTTTATCTCAAACATATCAGATATTACATGAGCTCCCTTAGTTATATATCCTTCTATTGCATGTGTTAAAGCATCCATTCCTGTTGCTGCTATTGTTTTATTTGGCATTGTTAACATTAACTCTGCGTCAACTATTGCTACTAATGGAATATCTTTAGGGTCTACACAAACTATTTTTCTATTTTCATCTTCTAATGTTATTACATAGTTTATTGTTACCTCTGCTGCTGTTCCACATGTTGTTGGCAAAGCAATTATAGGTACACATTTAGTATGTGTTAGTGCTACTCCTTCTAATGATTTTATATCTTCAAATTCTGGATTGTTTTTAGTTATAGCTATAGCTTTAGCTGTATCTATTACTGATCCTCCACCTACTGCTACTATGAAGTCTGCTCCTGCTGCATTAAATGCTGTTAAACCATCTTTACAGTTTTTTACAGTTGGGTTTTGTTTAATTTCTACAAATACATCATAAGGTATATTTGCATCTTCTAAAACTTTTTTTACTTTATCCAATACTCCACAGCTTTCTAGTATTTTATCACTCACTAATAAAGCTTTTTTGTAACCTCTAGCTTTTACCTCAGTAGCTAGATTCTCTCTACTTCCTACACCAAAATAACTAGTTTCATTTAATATGTATCTTGCCATTTTAATTTTTCCTCCAAATATTTTCTTCTAACTTTATATATTTTTTATGATATTAAAATAATGAAAATACCTTCCATAAAATATATGACAACACATGAGAACCACCATCAAGTGAAGAAACACTTCCAACTCCTTCTGGAATAGCAAATCCAACTTCTTTTGCAATTGTTGTTAATAATGGTGCCATTGCTGATCCAATTAATAAAATTAAACTCATTACAATTATTGATGATACTAATGCTCTAAATAAATTTCCTTTAGCTGGTATAATAGCCCAAGTTAATAAAATTGGAACTATTCCTAAGTCAGCAAATGGAAGCATTGTATTTCCTGGTAAAATAACAGCTAGTAGTAATGATATTGGAACCATTATTACCCCAACTGACATTATTCCTGGATCTCCTATTGCTATAGCTCCATCAAGTCCTATATAAACTTTTCTTCCAGGAAATTTAGCATTCATAAATTCTTGAGCTCCATCAGAAATTGGAACTAACCCTTCCATTAAAATTTTAACCATTCTTGGCATTAAAAACATTACAGCAGCTAAATTCATTGCTAACATTAAAATTTCTTTCCATCCATATCCTGCTAATGCTCCTATTATAGCTCCTAAAATCAATCCCATTATTGCAGGATCACCAAATACAGACATTAAAGAATTAGTATTTTTATTTTCATTTGAATTCATTCTAATATCAATCTTATTAATTCCTGGAATCATATCAATTAACTTATTTATTCCATATCCTATTGGTAACCAGTTAACAGTTTCCATATGAGCAAATGTAACTCCTTCCATTCCAAAGTATTTACTAATTATTGGAGCTGCCCAGTCAGCTAATTTTATTATAATCACAATTGAAATAGCAGTTGCAATTAAAGCTAAAACCATCGAATTTGTAGTATAATAAACTAATGCTCCTGTAAATATGAAATGCCAAAAGTTCCATAAATCCACGTTCATTACATTTGTCCAGTTCATTGTTAACATTATAATATTTATAACAATAGCTAAAATAAAAACCCATATTACTAATGGAGTTGCAAAAGAAATAGCAGATTCCACTGGCCATCCAACATCCATAGTTGTTAAATTAAGATTAAATCTTTCTGACATTTTTTGAGTTGCTGTTCCTAAATTTCCTACTAACATTCCAATAACTAAATTTACTCCAACAAATCCAATCCCTATTGTTAGTCCTGATTTAAAAGCATCCTTTACTCTCAATCTAAAAAATAATCCTACTAAAAATATTATAATGGGCAATACAACTACTGCTCCCATATCCAATAAAGCTTTTATAATTCCCATACTCAATCCCTCTCCTATTTCAAACTATTTATTATTTCATCTAATGCTTTTGTTAAACCCACTCCTGTTAAAAATGGAACTCCTGAAAAAACAGGACAATCAAAACTCAAACCTTGAGGTAATACAACTGTATGTATTACGAAATCTGGTTTTTGTGCTTTTGATAAATTCTCTAATTCTCCTATTTTACATTGAATAATTTCTATTTTTAATCCTCTTTCTTCAAAACCTTTTTCTATTTTTTTTCTTGCCATAGTAGAAGTTGCAACTCCACTTCCACAAGCAATTATTGCCTTATATTTACTTCCTTTAGCTGTATTTATGATTTCTTCCTTAACTACTTCTTCATTTTTTATTTCTTTATTCTCTTCATTATTTCCTTTAAATAATTTGCTAAATAACCCCATTTTTCCCTCCAAACTTATAATAAAAACTCTAATATTTCTTGATTACTCATTTTTTTAAATTTTTCTAAAATCTCTTCGTGTTCTTCAAATAAATTCATTAAAACAACTAAAATATCATTTTTATTTTCTTTTGTTAACGCCATAACAAAGAAAACATTACATCCTATTTCTTTATTTAAGTCTTCAATACTTTTAAAAATAATTGGTTCTTTACTGATTACTATTGCTATTTTATCTTTTAATACATACTCATCATCTGAATGAGATATAGCTGTTCTAGTACCACCTTCTAATATTAACCCTGTAGGAAACTCTTCTTCTCTTTTTTTTATTGCAGAAATAAACTCTTCTTTTACTATATTATCTTCATAAAAAACTTTTCCCACTTTTTCTAGTATCTCATCCCTTGTTATTCTCTCGTCTATTCTAAATATATATTTTTCCTCAAACATAATCCTTCACTCTCAATTTTATAGTTTACAATATGAACCAAATTTTTCTATATGTTTATCAATTTCTTCTTTTGATAAAATTACTGGTTCTCCTATTGCTTTTGCTTTTACATATAATTCTGCACAAAATTCAGCATATTCTGTTATAGCAAAAGCATTTTCTATATCTTCTGCTCCTACATTTACTCCATGATTAGCTAATAAACAAGCTTTTGCTCCTCTAATAGCTTCTGTTGCATTTTTGGCTAATTCTGGAGTCCCAAAAGTTGCATATTCAGCACATTTTACCTCATTTGTTCCAGTTATTGCTAACATATAATCAACTGCTTTTAAAGATTCTCTCAAACAAGCAATTGTTGTACAATACATTGCATGGGTATGAATAAATGCACTAAAATCTTCTCTTGATCTATAAGCACTTAAATGCATTTCTGTTTCTGATGATGGTTTATAGTCTGGATTCCCATCAACTACTTTCCCTTCTAAATCAACTACCATAATATCATATGGTGTTAAGATATCATATGGTATACTACTTGGTGATATTGCTACTAAATTTTTTTCTCTATTATAGATAGATATATTTCCTCCTGTTCCTTTAGTTAATCCTTTTTGAATAAGTAAATTTAAGTATTTCACTACCTTTTCTCTTTCAGTTTGTAATATCATTTTAAACCCTCCTTAATTTATGTTAAACTTTTTAATAAACTTATTACTTCCATCTCATTAAAACATTTTTCTAATTTTATTCGTAAGTCTTTTTCCTCTAATAATTCTTTTAATTCTAATAATCCTTTTATATGTTCTTCTGAATTTAAAGTACATAAAGCAAAAATGTGCTTTATAGGAAGTCCTCCTGGAAATTCTACTTCATTCTTTAATTGTATATATGATATTCCTGTTTTTAATACATTTGTTTTCATTTCACCATGTGGTAATAAAACTTTATTATCTATTACCATATAAGTTCCTAATTCAATTATTTTATTTTTCATTTCTTCAATATATTTCTTATTTATATATTGATTTTTTAACAATAGTTCTCCTGATTTTTCTATTACTTCTTTCCAAGATTTAAGTTCTAAATTTAGTTTTATATTTTTTAAAGGTAATAATTCTAATAATTTTTTAGATACTACTTGATTCTCTATCTTTTCTTTTTTCGAAGTATAATTTACTAATTTTTCTTTTAGTAATTTTTTATCTTTTATATCAGTACATTCTTCTATTATTTTTATTATTTCATCTACTTCTATATTAGTTTTTTTATTTTTTATTCCATGATTTAATAAATTGACAATATCTTCTTTCTTTAAAAAAGTATTTACTTTAATTATTGGTATTTTGATTTTTTCTTCTTTTATTTCAATTGTTGATATAATATAATCTATATCTAATAACTCTATATCTTTTAAATTATTCAATGGAATTACATCTTTTATTTCTATATCAAACAACTCTTCTATCTCTTGCTTTAATAAATTTGAAGTTCCGTATCCTAAGCCACAAACTATTACTGCTCTTTTATGATTCTGAATCTTTTCATCTAACCTTTTTATAGCTAATATAAAATGAACTACTAAAAAAGCTAATTCATTTTCGGAAAAATCTTTTCCTATATAATTCTCAAGTTCTTTCACAAACTCTTTTATATAATAATAATATTGTGGATATTCCTCTTTTATCTCACTTGAGATTGATTCTTGTAATTCTAAATTATTTTTTAATCTATATATAGTAGGAACAATGTGATTTATCAAGCCTTCTCTTAAAATTTTATCTTCTATTAAATTTTTTTCTATTTTTTTACTCATTCTATAAATTAAGTTATCTATAAATTTTTCTATTAAAATCCAATTTTCATAAAAAGAATAATTAAAATTATAAGTATGTGCTCCTAAAATAAACTCAGTTATTTTTAATATTTCTTCTTCTATTATTTTTAAATTCTCATTCTCCAAAATAATTATATTTTTTTTAATAATCCTATAATCTTCTGTTGATTTTATAAATTGAGAATTTTGAGATTTACTTAATTTTAAACCTACTTCTATTCTTCTTAATGTAATTAATATATATATATAAATTATCTGAAATGCTTCATCTGAAATTTTTTTCTTTAATTCTATTTTTATTTTTTCAAAAAAAATTGATACTCTTTCTATTAATTCTTTTGAAATAAAACTTTCTATTATTTCCTTTTTTATTGCATTAAAATTACTTACTATCTCTAATTTTTCCCTTTTAATAACATAATAGCTTCTTAATTTATCCAATAACAATTTACGAATTTCTAATTCTTCTCCACTTACTATTAATCCTTTATTAGCTTTTGAAGTTAACTCTATTTTTTTAGAATTAAAAATACTTCGAATTACTTTTAAATCACTTTTTAATGTACTTCTACTAATAGCTAAAATATCCAAAATTTTATCCGCTTTATAACCTTCAGAGTTAAAGAGAAGTAACAATAATATTAATTCTATCCGTTCTTCAGAATTAAATATGTATTCTTCTTTTTCTAAAATTTTTTGTAAAGATGAAATATCTCCTTTAAATTTTATTATTTTCTTCTCTATATACAATGAGTTATCTTGAAGAGAAAAATTTGTATTTAAATCTTTTATTCTGTATCTTATTGTTCTTTCAGAAATTTTTAACTCATTAGAAACTTCTTCTATATTTTTACCTATAGATTTTAATAGCTTTATTGTTAAATTATCATAATACATTTTTTCTCCTCTCTAAATTAATATAAGTTTTATGATTTTATATTAATATATTTTTTTTCTTTTTAAAAGGACTTTTTTCTTCACTAATTCGTGCAAAAATCATCTTTTTCTTCATTTATAATACAATTAAAATGATATCAGTTTAAAAAAATAAAATTTTAAGTAACATTTTATTTATAAAAAACTACATCCTTCATCTTAGTTATCTAAGATTTTAGATGTAGTAAATAATAAGGCTATTTTTATTAAAATTATTTCAAAAAAATTCTATGATTTAGTTAATATATTAAATAAAACTTTTGCAATAGATGTTCCTTTTTTCTGTTATCTAAGTAAGAGCTTTATTTTCATACTCTAGGGGATTTAATTTCTCTAGATCTTTTATAATTTCTCTTTATTATAAAATTTTATATATTATATTTTCTTATTTTCAATAGATATACGATATCTATTATATACCTTCATTTTTTTAGATCGTTTAAAAATTCTCTCCCAAGTACTATTTTTAGCTAGTTAGAGAAGAATAATTTTGTTACCTACTTGTTGGCTACTTGTTACCTACGGCTATCATTTTTCTTAATTTTTTAAAATCTCAGATAAAGAAAAAACCCCACAAACATTGAGTTTGTGAGGTATATAATTCCATGCAAATTATCTTTTTGAGAATTGAGGAGATCTTCTTGATTTTTTCTTTCCGTATTTCTTTCTTTCAACCATTCTTGAGTCTCTAGTTAAGAATCCAGCTTCTCTTAAAGCTCCTTTTAAAGTCTCATCAGCTAATATTAAAGCTCTTGCTACTCCATGTCTGATAGCTCCAGCTTGTCCAGAGTTTCCTCCTCCGATTACGTTAACTTTAACTTCAAATTTATCTAAAGTTTCAGTTAAAGCTAAAGGTTGCTCAACTATTTTAGAAAGGATTTCTCTTCCTCCAAAGTAGTCAGCCATAGTTTTTCCGTTTATTTCAATTCCTTTTCCTCCAGGAATTAATCTTACTCTTGCTACAGAAGTTTTTCTTCTACCAGTTCCTCTATATTGAATCATTTCAGCCACTGTCATTTACCCCCTATTAAAATTCTACCTTTACTGGTTTTTGTGCAGTATGAGCGTGCTCTGCTCCAGCAAATACTCTTAATCTAGTTAATTGTTGTCTTCCTAATTTATTTTTTGGAAGCATTCTCTTAACAGCTAGCATTAATAGTTCTTCTGGCTTTTTCTCTAGGATTTCTCCTAATTTTCTCTCTCTTATTCCTCCTGGGAATCCTGAGTGATTGTAGTATTTTTTGTCAGTTAATTTTTTTCCAGTTACAACTAATTTCTCAACGTTAGTAACTACTACGAAGTCTCCTCCGTCAACGTGTGGAGTAAAAGTTAATTTCTCTTTACCCATTAATTTTTTAGCAACCTCAACTGCTAATCTTCCTAATATTTGCCCTTCAGCGTCATAGTGATGCCATTCTCTAACAACATCTTCTTTTCTTTGCATAAAAGTATACTTTTTCACTTTAAAATTTCCTCCTGAATTATGTTATATTTCTCTAATATAACGCAACGGTCCTTTGTGGGAAAGGTTTAATATACCTTACTATTATATTAGTTTTCCTCAATTATGTCAAGGATTTTTTATTGTTTTTCCTCAGTTTTTTCAACAGTTTTATCAGTTTCTTCCTCTTTTTTTTCTGGTGCTTTTGGTAATGGATTTCCAAATAACCATTCTATCTGTCTTCTAATTCCAGTTAAATCAAAAACTCTATCTCCTACTGTCAATCTATCATTTTCTGGAATAGCTATATGTCCTTCATCAATAGGTGCATTTTTATCTAGATTTACTTGAAGTTTTATAACTTCTTCTCCTGCTTTAAACTCTGTTCTTACAGTTTTTATTACACCTTCAGTTGCTAATATCTTAGCTTTATCTTCATCGGATAATCTTCTTTGTGGTGGATAGTCAGCTATGAATAAATCCTCTGTTGACAGGAATTTCACTTTATCTTGAGCTACCTTTTCAAATATATCTATTGTATACTTTCCTCTTTCTCCAACTAAGAATTTCTCTAAATCTAAAATTTTCTTTCCTACTCCAAATGGGTCTGGTAAAATTCCAAACTCTCCCTTAGTTATTAATGTATCATCTGGAGCATTAAGTCTTACTTCAAACATAGTAGGTCTTTGTAAATCTGTTACAGTTACTACTACTGAAAGATTTGCCATTGGGAATGGGAACATAGGTTGAATAAGATTATCAAATTCTCCAAATATATCTATAACTCCATTTACCTGTGGATTCATTTGTGCTTTATAAGCTGTTATTACATGTTTTACTTTTGCCATTTTTTTACCCCTTTTCATTTGTATTTATAGACTTTTAAATAATACCATATTTTTATAAGTCTAGTCCATACTTTATTTTAAAATGTAGAAAGAAAATATTGTGCCTTTTCCTTCAATAGAGTCAATTACAAGCCCTCCACCACATTTTTCAATGAGAGTCTTTACTATGGAAAGTCCTAATCCTGTTCCTCCTAAATTGCTTGTTCTAGCCTTATCTATTCTATAGAATCTTTCAAATATCTTATCTTGCTCGTAGATAGGTATTCCTATTCCATTATCCTCTACACTTATATTATACCTATCTCCTTTTTCATCTACTTTAACTATTACTTCAGGTTCTGAATTTTTATTATATATTATTCCATTTTCAATAAGATTTTTTAATATCATAAATATCTTTTCAGAGTCTACCTTTAAGTAATCTCTTCCATCTGTTAAATTAAATAAAAAATCTACCTTAGCTCCTTTTTCATTAATTTTTCCTGAGAGAATCTCTAAAAGTTCTTTTTTTATTTTTTCAACTGCAACTTGAGATATATTGACTAAATTGGAATTTTCTATTTTAGAGATATTTAAAAAATCTAAAACTATATTTTCTAATCTCTCAACATTTGTTTTAATGGTATTTAAAAATTTTTTTCTCATTACTTCTGGTGCATCTTCTAGAGCTATTAAGTATCCTTTGATATTAGTAAGTGGTGTTTTTAATTCATGACTTACATTATTTATAAATGTTTTTTGAACCTCTACTGCTTCTCTTGTACTTGTGATATCTTTAATTGTAATTATAAATCTATTACTAAATTCCAAATACTTCATTGTAAATAAAAAATATTTTTTAAGACTTTGTATATAAATATCCTCTCTGTATTCTTTTTTATTTACTAATCCATTTTTTATTGGAGTTATCAATTCAAGATATTTTATTGCTTCTAAATATTTTTCTTCATATGGATCTACCACATATTTTAAAGATGTATTTTTTACAATAAACTTCCCTTCACTATCTAGCAATCCAATAAACAGATCTACTGAATGTAAAACTTCAGAAAGTATTCTTCTCTCTTTCTCTAGCTTTGAAATATTTTTTAAATTTTTTCCTTGCCACTCTTTTAAAATATCCCAAAATTCAAAAAGCCAATATTCATCTTTAGAGTAATTTATTTTCTCCATTTCTCCACTTTCAAGAAATTTTCTCATTCTTTTAATCTTAGTATAAAAATCTCTTTTTATATAGTTTTTATAGAAAAAATGTATAACATAATTTAATATTAAAAAGAAAACTATCTGAACTAAAAGAAATTCTCTTATCTGTAAAAGTTCTTTGCTGTATTCACTAGCAGTTCTTAATATATATTCTTCCCCCACACTATTTTTTATAGAAACTGCATAATAAGCCATCACAGTGTCAAAAGTTTCGCTATACCTAATTGTAAAACTCTCTTTTTTTTCTATTGCTTCTTGAATCTCTTCTCTTTGAAGGTGATTATCCATCCTCTTTTCTTCTTCTTCAGTTTTTTTAGAATCAAATACTACTTTCCCTGTTAAATCAACTAAAGTAAATCTTAAAGCATTATTTGAAAATAGTTCTTGATACTTTGTACGTGGATTCCCTTCAGCTACTAATTTTACTAATATTGTATCCTCTTTTAAAATCTGTTTTGCTCTTTCTTGATATAGATTTGAAAGTATTTTTGAGTTTATTCCTATAAATATTCCTTCCAATATTAATATCATAATTAATATTGCTATCTCTTTTCTTCTAATTTGTATCCCACTCCTTTTATTGTTTTTATATGTTCGCTTATTTCAGGAAGCTTATCCCTCAATTTTGATATATATACATCCACTGTTCTATCTCCAGTATAGTAATTACTTTTCCAAATTTTATCTAATATTTTTTCTCTTGTTATAACTAAATTTTTATTTAAAACCAATAAAAGTAATAAATCATACTCTTTTTTGGAAAAATCTATCTCTTCTCCTTTATAAAGAACTCTATGTTTATCATCTTCTATCACTAAATCTAGAAATTCATACTTTCTTTTTACTTCTTCTTCTCTTTTTTCCTCTTTAAAAAATCTTTTAACTCTTAAAACTAATTCTCTTGGATCAAAAGGTTTTTTCATATAATCATCAGCACCTATTTCTAATCCCTCTAATACATCTTCTATCTCTGTTTTAGCAGTTAACATAATAATAGCTGGATCTCCATATTCTGAAGATATACCTTTTACTATTTTCGTAAAATTTTTCCCATCTAAATTAGGCAACATTAAATCTAATACTACTAAATTATGTTGTTTTTCTTTCAAAAGTCTAAGTCCCTCTAATCCATCATCTGCTTGGTCTACTTCGTATCCTTCTTTAGAAAGAAAATATGTTATTAGCTCCTGTATCTCTTTATCATCTTCAACTACTAATATTCTCATTTTGCCTCCATTGGTTTTTATAATTTATATTTAAATTATAAAAGAGAGAGCTCAAAAAGTAAAAGGAAATTTGCAACTTTTAACTATTTCTTAAGCTCTCTCTAACATAGATATTATTTTACTTTATTATTTTATTTTACAGGAACAAACCCTTCTTCTTTAACTAATTCTTGTCCTTTTGAAGAAAGTGCATAATCTACAAGATTGCTTACATCTTCTGAAGCATTATTATCTACATACCAATATACCTCTCTAGCTATTGGATATTTTTTACTTGCTACGTTCTCTACACTTGCCTCTATTCCATCTACTTTTATAGCTTCTACTGAGTTATCCATATATCCCATTCCAATATATCCAATTGCATATTTATTTGATTTAACTTCTTGCTTTATAGCTTCATTGGAAGGCATATATAAAGTTTTTGGTCCATATTCTAAATCTTTTTTAGTATTATTTTCTCTTATTATATGTTCTTTAAAGAATTCATGAGTTCCTGAAGATGAATCTCTTGATAGTACAACGATTGGAGCATCGTCTCCTCCTAACTCTTTCCAGTTAGTTATCTCTCCTCTAAACACTTTTCCTAGAGTTATATCATCAATATCTTTTACAGTATTTGCATGGTTTGCTATTATTGTTATTCCATCAAAACCTAATACTACTTCTTTTACTTCTAATCCTTTTGCTTTAGCTTGTTCTATCTCTTTTGATTTAATACTTCTTGAAGCCATAGCTATATCTGTTGTTCCATTAATAAGAGCTGAAATTCCTACTCCTGAACCTCCACCAGTTACTGCTATTCTTGCTTTTCTATTTTCCTTCATATAATTTTCTGCTATTGATTGCGATACATTTAATATAGTATCTGACCCTTTAGCTTGAATAACTTTTGATCTAGCTTCTGCTGTATTAGCACTTACTAATAATCCTGCCACAACTAACATTCCTAATAAACCTTTTTTGAAAATATTCATTTTATTCCCTCCAAATTAATTTTTATTACTTTTTCTTATTTACAAATCAAATATAATATTTTTATGTTAAGTTAGTATTAATCCAATGTAAATTTTATGTAAAAATTTTTTTACACAATTTTAACATTGAATTAATACTCTTTTTACATTGATACTTTATTATTATTTTGTTATTAAATTAATGTAGTTTGAAATATTTTTGGAGGTTTTTATGCAATATCTTAGAAAAATTAAAGATAACGGAATGAAACATATTCTATTTGGAATAGGGATTTCAAATATAGTTATAATCTTTCTAATCTTTTTATTTATAGTTGTGAATGGATTAAAGTTTTTTAGTTCATACTCTGTTACTGATTTCTTTTTTGGGAAAAAGTGGATTTCTCTTTCAGAATTATATGGACTTTTACCTCTTTTAGTTGGTTCATTTTGGGTAACAATAGTAGCTTTAGTTATTGCTGTGCCAGTTGGAATTTTAACAGCTATCTATATAGCAGAATATGCTACTCCTAAAGTAAGGACATTTTTAAAAATTATTATTGAAACAATGTCAGCTATACCATCAGTTGTTTTAGGAGTTATTGGATTATATGTATTATCTGGTCCTATAAAAAATTTATTTAATCTTTCAAGTGGATTAACAGCTTTAACTGGTGGAATAATGCTTGCTTTTATGGCTCTCCCTACAATAGTAAGTATAGCCGATGACTCATTAGAAGCTCTTGATAAATCTTATAAAGAAGCTTCTCTTGCTCTTGGAGCTAACCAAGTAGAAACTATTTTTAATGTTCTTCTTCCTGCAGCTTTTCCAGGAATATTTGCTGGTATTATGTTAGGATTTGGAAGAATAATTGGAGAAACACTTACTGTTCTTATGATAACTGGTAACTCTCCAATCTTAGCTACTACTCCACTTTCTGCTGTAAGAACTCTTACAGCTACGATAGCAGCTGAGATGGGAGAAGTAGTTCAAGGAAGTACTCACTACTATGCACTATTTGCAATAGGAATTGTACTTTTTATAATAAGTTTTATAACTAACTGTATAGCTGATAAATTTATAAGAAAAGCAAGAGAGTTATAATTTTAGGAGGAAAAACAATGTTAATTATAAAAAAATCAAAAGCTAATTTTTTAGAAATATTGATAAAAATAATGACTTTAGTTGCTGTAATTCCTGTATTTTTAATAATTGGTTATATAATATATACTGGTATTCCTGCAATATCTTGGGAATTTCTAAGTGAGATGCCTACTGATGGAATGAGAGCTGGAGGAATATTTCCAGCAATAGTTGGAACTCTTTGGTTAACACTTGGAACAATCATTGTAGCTGTTCCATTTGGTATTTTCACTGGTGTTTATTTAGTAGAATATGCTAAAGATAATTTTCTAACTAGAATCATTAATTTAACAATCATAAACCTTGCTGGTATTCCAAGTATAATTTATGGATTATTTGGTATGGCACTATTTGTTATCTTCTTAGGGTTTGATGTTTCTATACTTTCTGGTTCATTAACTTTGGGAATAATGTGTTTACCAGTTATTATTACAGCTACTAGAGAATCTCTACTTGCAATACCTAATCATTTAAGAGAAGCTTCTCTTGCTCTTGGAGCTACAAAATGGGAAACAATAACTAAGGTAATTTTACCAGCAGCTATGCCAGGAATTTTAACTGGAGTTATCTTAAGTATATCTAGAGCAGCTGGAGAAACAGCTCCAATAATGTTTACAGCAGTTGCTTTCTATCTACCATTCTTGCCAATTTCATATTGGGATCAAGTAATGGCATTACCATACCATCTATATGTTATATCTACACAAGTTCCTAATATGCCACCATCTTTTATCAATGGAACACTATTTATACTTGTAGTTATAACACTTAGCTTCAACTTATTTGGTGCTTTTATTAGACAAAGATTTAATTCAAAAAATAAATAATGATATAGATATAGATTTTTAGGAGGAAATATGAATTCTAATGATACAAGAATTTTAGTAAAAGATTTTAACTTTTATTATGGTGACTTTAAAGCATTAAAAGACATCAATATGGAAATCAAAAAAAATAAAGTTACTGCCCTAATTGGACCTTCTGGTTGTGGAAAATCTACATTTTTAAGGTCAATAAATAGAATGAATGACTTAATTCCTAATGTTAAGTATGAAGGAAATATTATTTTTGATGGAAAAAATATCTTTGATAAAGAATATGATATTGTTGAACTTAGAAAAAAAATAGGAATGGTTTTCCAAAAACCAAATCCATTCCCTAAGAGCATCTATGAAAATCTTGTTTACGCTCCTAAGTTACATGGAGAAAAAGATAAAGATAAACTAGATGAAATTGTAGAAACTTCTTTAAAATCAGTTGCTCTTTGGGACGAAGTTAAAGATAAACTTCACAAATCTTCATTAGGACTTTCTGGAGGACAACAACAAAGATTATGTATAGCTAGAGCTATCTCTATAAGACCTGAAATATTACTAATGGACGAGCCTACATCAGCTCTAGACCCTATCTCTACATCAAAAATTGAGGAACTTATTAGACAACTTGAAAAAGAATACAGTATCATAATTGTTACTCATAATATGCAACAAGCTTCTAGAATATCTGAATATACTGGCTTTTTCTATCAAGGAGTATTAGAAGAGTTTGATAAAACAGAACTGATATTTACAACACCACACAAGAAAAAAACAGAAGACTATATAACAGGAAAATTTGGATAGGAGGATATTATGAGAAACTTAGATGAAAGTATTAAAGGATTGAGAGAACATTACTTAGAACTATTAAAAAATCTAAATAGAGTTTTAGATATCAATATTGAGATGCTAGAAAAATCATCATTTGATAAAACTCTTTATGGAGAATGTTTAATAGTTGAAGATACAATCAATAATTTTGAAGTAAAAATAAAAGAGGATTCTATCTTTACAATGGCAAGATTCCAACCAGCAGCTGGAAACCTAAGATTACTTATTATGTTGATTAATAGTGCTAGACTTATAGAAAGAATGGGAGATATTTTAAAAGCTAATTTAAAAATTATAAAAGCTATTGAAAAGGATTCTCCTGAAATGAAAAAAGAGTTAAAAAACATTATCTACCCAATAGCTATTAAAACAAAAAATATCTATGAAGGATATATCAATGCTTTTATAAAAAGTGATGAAAAAATTCTTTTCTCTCTTTTAACTATGGACGAAGAGATAGATACTTTAACTAAAGAAGATACTGAAACTATTATTGAGCTTATGAAGAAAAAACCTGAAAATATTCAAAGTGGAACTGATTTAATTCTACTTTGTAAAAAACTTGAAAGATTTGCTGATCATATTCTTCACCTAGTATTTGATTTAATATATATTTTAAAAGGTGAAAATATGAGAAAGATTGAATTACTTGAAGAGAGAAAAATTTAAAAATAGTTTGACTTTTTTTCTTGAATATGGTATATATATTTCAAATAGAACTATTAAAGGAGGAGTAAAATGTTACTAAGGACATTAAAGTTAAGGAAATTTAATATAAAATTGAATACCTTATCTTTTGTTATACCTAGTAATATATTGCTCTAAGCTTATAGAATTTTCTATTAGCAATTTTTAATATAGAAAAATTTGAGTCAATACATCTATGGTGTATTGACTTTTTTTATTTTTATTACATCTGGAGGGAAAAATGAATCAATTAAAAGAAAAACTTTCAATAATCTTTGACAAATACTTAGAGGAGTTTAAAGAAGTAAATGAGTATATTTACAATAACCCTGAACTAGGTCATCAAGAATTTAAAGCTTGTGAAGCTTTAACTAATCTGTTAAAAAAACATAACTTTGAAACTAGTGATAACTATGCAGGAATATCTACTGCTTTTATCGGTAAATATAAATCTGGAAATGGTGGAGCTAAGATAGCTATCCTTGCTGAATATGATGCTTTACCTGGTATTGGACATGGTTGTGGACATAATATATTTGGTGTTACAAGTGTAGCAGCTGGTATACTTTTAAAAGAGATTATGGGAGATGTTGTGGGGGAAGTATTGGTAATTGGAACTCCTGCTGAGGAAACTTGTGGAGCTAAAGTAGATATGGCTAAAGCTGGAATATTTAATGATATAGATATAGCTATGGCTGTACATCCTACTGGAGAAGCTCATACTAGAAGTGGAAAGTCTCAAGCTATGGAAGCTATACAATTCACATTTAAAGGAAAAACAGCTCATGCTGCTGGTTCTCCACATGAGGGAATAAATGCTCTTGATGGAGTTCTTATGTTATTTAACTCTATCAATGCTTTAAGACAACAAACTTTAGAAACAGCTAGAATTCATGGAATTATAAGTAATGGTGGAAAGGCAGCTAATATTATTCCAGATTTAGCAGTTGCTAACTTCTATGTAAGAGCTCAAACACTTTCTTACCTTAAAGAATTAGTAGAAAGAGTAAAAAACTGTGCTAGAGGAGCTGCTCTTGCTACTGGAACTACTTTGGAAATGGAAAACTATGAAACAAGTTTTGCTAACCTTGTTACAAATAAGAAATTATCTGAAACTTATGAAAAAAATCTAATACTTCAAGGAGTTACAAAAATTGTTGATAAAGAGGGATTTGGTTCTACTGATATGGGAGATGTAAGTCATTGTTGTCCAACTATACATCCATCTTTCCCACTTACTACAAATCATTTAACTGGACACAGTGTAGAATTTGCTTGTGCTACTGTACAACCAGAAGCTTATAAGGGAATGAAAGAAGCTGCAATAGCAATGGCTCTTACAGCTATGGATATATTTACTAATCCTCAACTTTTAAAAGAGATAAAAGAAGAGTTTAAAAATAGTTCTAAATAAAAATTTATATAAAATATGGAGGGATTTTTTATGAAAAAAGTTATTTTATTTTTAATGTTAATTTTATCTTCACTATCATTTGCAGCTAAAAAATTATATGTTGGAACTAACGCTGAATTTGCTCCTTATGAATACCTAGAAAATGGAAAAATGGTAGGATTTGATATTGAACTTATGGATGCCATTGGAGAAGAGTTAGGATATGAAATAGTTTGGAGTAATATGTCTTTTGATGGATTACTTCCTGCTCTTCAAATGAAAAAAATCGATGCTGTTATTGCTGGTATGTCTCAAACTCCTGAAAGACAAAAAGCTGTTACTTTCTCTATGCCTTATCTACTTTTCTCATCAGATGAGCACTATGTAATAGTTAATGAAGAGAGTAGCTATGTAAAAAAAGAGGAATTAAATGGTAAAAAAATTGGAGTACAAATTGGAACTATGCAAGAAGAGTTTGCTAAAGATTTAGGTGGATTACCTCAACTTTATAACTCTTGGACTGGGGCTCTAATGGATTTACAACAAAATAAAATTGATGCTGTAATCATTGCTGATGTAAGTGGAGAAGAGTATTTAAAAACTATGAAAGGAATTAAAAAAATTGATGTAGTAGAGGAAAACTTCCCAGGTGCATCTATTGCCCTAAGAAAAGGTGAAACAGAATTAGCAGAACAAATTAATCAAGCTATTTTAAAAATTGATGCTGATGGAAAATATTTTGAGATTTTACAAAAATATTTCCCTGATAAAATTAATAAATATTACGAATATAAAAATAATAAATAGTTTTAAGCTATTGAACATCAAGGGGGATTTTATACTATGAAAAAACTAATTTTATTCTTACTATTAATACTATCTACACTATCTTTTTCAGCTAAAAAATTATATGTTGGAACTAATGCTGAATTTAAACCTTATGAATACTTAGAAAATGGGGAAATTGTTGGATTTGATATAGATTTAATGGAAGCAATAGGTAAAAAACTAGGTTATGAAATTGTTTGGCATAATATGTCTTTTGATGGATTACTTCCTGCTCTTCAAATGAAAAAAATCGATGCTGTTATTGCTGGTATGGGACAAACTCCTGAAAGACAAAAAGCTGTTACTTTCTCTATGCCTTATCTTTTTATAGAGGGTGGACACTATGTTCTTGTTGCTGAAAATAGTCCACTTACTAAAAAAGAAGAGTTGAAAGGGAAACAAGTAGGAGTACAAATTGGAACTGTTCAAGAGGAATTCACTATTAATGTTGGTGGCATTCCTAAACTTTATGATTCTTGGACTGGAGCTCTAATGGATTTGAAGAATGGAAAAGTTGATGCTGTTATCATTGCTGATATCTCTGCTGAAGAGTATTTAAAAAATCTAGATGGTATTAAAAAAATAGATATTATCTTTGATACAAAACCAGGTGCTTCAGTAGCTTTTAGAAAAGGAAATACTGAAATGGCTGAAAAATTTAATAAAGCTCTTCTTGAACTTGATGCTGAAGGAAAATATCTTGAAATACTAAAAAAATATTTCCCTGATAAACTAGATAACTATGCTGCTTATAAAAAAGCTAATAATCTATAATTTGATTGTTTCTAAAATTTTCATTTCCATTACTTTATAAAATTGGTATAATATAAAAAATTATATTATACGAGGTATTTAGATGATATTAAATGGAAAATATAAAATTAAAGGTAATGGAAACCAATTAAAAGATGGAGATACAATAGAGTTTATAGAAGGTTTTTCTACTTGTAGTGGTCTTTGTTCTGCTTGTGAAGTACTAAAAAAAATTAAAACTCAAGAGGATTTAAAAAATAACTTTCCAGATATTGAAATTGAAAAAATGGAGGAGTAACCCTCCATTTTTTATTGACTATATTTTAAAAATTTCATATTATATTAATAAAGTAAAATTATAGGAGATGATTTTATGAGAAAACCAATTATAGGAATAACTTCTGCTTGGGAAAATGACCCAAATCTTCAAAACTATTTTAGAAATTGTGTAAGTATTGATTATTCTAAATCTGTTATTGAAGCTGGAGGAATACCTATTATCCTTCCTACTTTAGATAATTTAGAGGTTATAAAAGAGCAGATAAAAATATTAGATGGTATCATTTTTTCTGGTGGTGCTGACATAAACCCTACTCTTTATGGAGAAGACTTTAAAAATGGAATAGGAGTTGTCTCTCTTGAAAGAGATAGAGGAGAGTTTCTTATTTTAGAAGAATTTATTAAAACAGGTAAACCTATTCTTGGAATTTGTCGTGGTCATCAACTTCTAAATGTTTTTATGGGAGGAACTCTTTTTCAAGATTTAAAATATTCTAATAGAGAAGTTTTAAAACATAGACAAGATTTTTATCCAGATATGCCTGTACATAAAGTAAAAATAGTAGATAAAGATAATATTCTAGCTGAGCTTTATGGAGATGAGATTTCTACTAACTCCTTCCATCATCAAGCTGTCAATAATTTAGGAAAAAATCTTACCCCTATTGCTATCTCTTCAGATGGAATTATTGAAGCCTTTCAGATGAAAGAGCATAAATTTTTCTATGGTATACAGTGGCATCCTGAAATGATGACAGCTCGTGGAAATACAGAGATGTTAAAAATATTTAAAAAATTTATAGAAAAAGCTACTGCAATTTAAGAAATTATAAATAATTCAAGAATGACTTTCGTTCAAAGAATAAAGAGCAAGTATGGCTTAGCTCACTAAAAACACAAAACTCGTTTCACTCAAACAGTTGTGTTTTTTAGTGTTCGCTTTTGCTGACTTGCTCTATTTATTCTCTTCAATCTTCGTCATTCTTGTGTAGTGAATCCACTTTCTTAAACATTATTATTTAAAAATTTCTCCAGCTTCCAAATACCACAAAAGTAAATCTAAACTATCCATAGATATATTGACAAAATCACAATACTCTTTCATCTTTTTTTCTATCTCTAAATAAAGCTTTGGAGTAATAGTTTTAGGTATCTCATCTATTACCTCTAATCTCACTAAATTTCTTAAAATATGTCTATCTAAAATAGATATCTCTTTTCCAAATCCTACATTTCTCAAAAAGTGACTAGCTTCTTTAAATGCCATTCCCTTTATATTTTTTACTATCCACTCTCTAGCTTCTCTTAAATCCTTAAAACTTGAAAAGAAATCTTTAGTTATAAATTCTCCCTTTTCATTTTTCATTTTCTCTCTAAGTTCTACTAGATATTTTGCCTTATTATTTTTAAATCTTACAATATTAAGATATTCCACCATTTCCTCTGCTGTACCATTAAAAAGTAAACCATTATCTCTTAATGTTGTAATAGCTTTCCAAGCATTGACAGCTTTAGATTGTGGTGTAAGTATACAAAAAGATAACTCCACATGAATATCTTTATTACTTCCTTTTTCCCATACTTCTTTAAATTCTTTTAACCTTTTTTCTATATCATATTTTTTTTCAAAATAAACCTTCTCTATCTCATAAAAATAATCATTCTTCTTCATTTTTTTCTCCATTATATTTTTTTAACTCAAACCAAAAATTTACTATATTCCCTTCAGAAAGATATACTCCATATTTACTTTTATGATTTTCTAATACTCCTGCTACTATAGCAAGTCCAAGTCCATGTCCCTCTTTTCCTATTGCACTATCCAGTCTTACAAATGGATTCCAAATAGTATCTAAATCTTTCTTCTGAAGATTTTTACTTTCATTACTTACAGTTACTATACATCTATTTTTATTCTCTTCTAACTTTATTTTTATTGGAGAATCTCCTGTTTTATATTTTATTGCATTTGAAATAAGGTTATCTAAAACCCTATCTATATATTTTTCATCACATAAAACAACTATATTCTCTTTTCCTTCATACTCTATTTTATTTATTTTTGTAGAGTATTTATCCATCAAATCTTTAATTAAATGGTAGATATCTGTTTTTTCCATCTTCATTTTAAAATATCCAGCTTCAATCTGAGAAATTAATAGTAACTCTTTTACTAAACTATCCATCTTATAACTTTCTTCTATAATTACATCACAATAAAAATTTCTATCCTCTTCATTAGCAACATTCTCCACTAATCCTTGAGCATATCCTTGAATTATAGCTATAGGAGTTTTTAATTCATGACTTACACAAGCTACAAATTCTTTTCTAAGTTTATCTAATTTTTTCTCTTTTTCTATATCAGCTATTAATTTCCTATTAACTTTATTTATCTCATCGATATTTTTTTCTAGAGTTTCTCCCATCTTATTGATAGCTTCTCCTAACTCTCCTATCTCATCTGTTCTATCTGACTCAAATTTCCTACTAAAGTCAAGTTTAGCTATTTTTTGTGTAATTTCTTTTATCTCTAATATTGGTGTAACCATAGCTTTTGAAAAAATAAAAGCCATTGATGATCCAACTATAAATGATAAAATTATTATTTGTAAATGATAGTTCATTGAAAGTTCTAATCCCTCTTGGATAAGACTTAGAGGGGTAATTATCTCAATATATCTATCTGGTTTATAAGGCATGAATAATATTAAAGCTTTTCCTCTGTAATCTTCAAAAGAAATTGTCTTAAATATAGGTTCTTCATCTTTTAAACTCTCTTTTATCTCATCTACTTCATGTTCAGTAAGTTGCTTTCTTTGATAATATTTATCTACTTGATCACACTTTTTTATAATAATCTCAGCATTATTTTGTACTTCAAGATTTCTAAAATCTACTATATAGTTAGGATCTGTTATAACTCTCCCCATTTGGATTAATTTGTCTTTTTTATTTGTTAAATAAAATTTTTCCAAATAAACAGTATTAGTTATAGCAAATCCTCCTATTATCATCATTACCATACTCCACATAAGGAGAAACATCTTCCATCTTATTTTCATATATTACTCCTCAAACTTATAACCAAAACCTCTTACAGTTTGAACATACTTATCTCCTATTTTTTTTCTCAATCTCTTAATATGAGTATCAACAGTTCTAGAGTCTCCAAAATAATCCCACCCCCATACTGAGTTTAATATTTTCTCCCTTGACAGGGCGATCCCTTTATTTTCTACAAAGAAATATAATAAATCATACTCTTTAGGAGTTAGATCTAAAACTACATCTTTTAATCTTACCTCTCTTTTTATTCCATCTATTGCTAAATCTCCAAATACCATTGGTGCCTTATCTATTATCTTTCCATCCCTTCTAAGTAAAGCTTTTACCTTAGCTACTAGAAGTTTTGGATTAAAAGGTTTTACCATATATTCATCTGTTTCTAAGTCAAATCCAAAAAGTTGATCACTCTCATCTGCTCTAGCTGTAAGCATAATAATTGGTACTTGTGATTCCTCTCTTATTTTTCTACAAACACTCCATCCATCTATTTTTGGCATCATTATATCCAAAATTACTATATCATAGATATTTGAAAAAAATTTTTCTATCCCCTCTTCTCCATCTCCAGCTTCATCTACAATATATCCCTCTCTCACTAAGTAATCCTTTATTAATTTTCTGATTTTCCATTCATCATCTATTACAAGAATTTTTTTCATATTTACCTCCTATTATTTTATCATCTTATTAATAGTATATAAAAAATCATCTACTACTTTTTCCTCTAAACCTAATTTTATATCTCTTACTAAACAATTTCTTATATGTCCTTCTAATATTACCTTAGACATACTATCTAGTTCATTTTTTATAAGTGCTATCTCTTTTAAGATACTACTACAACACTCATCTTTTTCTATACATTCTTTTATTGTTGCTATTTGTTTTTCTACTTTTCTTATTATATTATCATTACTCTCTTGAGTTTTATTTCCATTTTTATCCATCAATTTACTCAAAGTTTCTATTAATTCTGAAGTTGCTTGTTTTTCAAAGCCAGATTTTATCTCTTCTACTACACAACTTCTTAAATGCGCTTCTAATACAACTTTAGCTATTCCATTAAGAGCAGATTTTACTGAAGCAACTTGATTTAATATTTCGTCACACTTTACATGATTTAATATCATTTTTTCTATTCCTCTTAATTGCCCAGCAATTCTATTTATTCTTGAAATAAGATTTTTTCTAAAACTACTTTCATTGGATAGACAGTGTCCTTGTACCTCTATATTTTTATTTTCCATTTTATCACCTTATACAACATACTACATATATTATACATTAAAAAAAGGTATTGTTGCAAATTTAAAATAAAAAATTTGCTCAATACCTTTAATTTTTTAAAATTATTTTTTAAATTTCTTCAATCTAAGTGCATTAGTTACAACAGAAACTGAACTCATTGCCATAGCTGCTCCAGCTATCATAGGATTTAATAGATGCCCAGTAAGAGGATATAATATACCAGCTGCCACTGGTATTCCTATTGTATTATAAATAAAAGCCCAGAATAGATTTTCTTTTATATTTTTTATTACTGCATGACTTAAATCCATAGCTACTAATACATCTTTTAAATTTCTCTTCATAAGAACTATATCAGCACTTTCCATAGCTATATCTGTTCCTCCACCTATAGCTATACCTATATTAGCTTGTACTAGAGCTGGAGAATCATTTATTCCATCCCCTACCATAGCTACATTTTTTCCTTGCTCTTGTAGTTCTTTTACCTTTAGATACTTCTCTTCTGGAGTTACTTCAGCAAAGATTATATCTATTCCCACTTGTTTTCCAATAGCTTGAGCTGTAAGTTTATTATCTCCAGTTATCATTCCAATATAGTAACCTCTTTTTTGTAACTCTTTTATTGTTTCAATAGCCTCATCTTTTAAAATATCAGCTACTGCTATTACTCCAGCAAGTTTATTACCTATAGCTAAATACATTGGTGTTTTTCCTTGTGTTGCCAATTCATCTAAGATTTTTTCCTCTCCTAATCCTACACCAAACTCTTTCATAAGTTTAATATTCCCTATATATATTTTTCTTTCATCTATAACACCAGATACTCCCTTTCCTGTTATAGATTTAAAATCTTTAACTTTTGGAAATACTAATTTTCTTTCTTTCCCAGCTTCTACAATAGCTTCTCCTAATGGATGTTCTGAATACTCCTCCAGTGCTCCAGATATTTTTAAAATCTCATCTTCACTCATTTCATTAAAAACTATTATATCTGTAACCTTTGGCTTTCCAACAGTAAGTGTTCCAGTTTTATCAAAAACTATTGTATCAACTTTATGAGCTTTTTCAAGAGCTTCTCCAGATTTAATAAGTACTCCTAATTCTGCTCCTCTTCCAGTTCCTACCATTATAGCTGTAGGTGTAGCAAGCCCTAAAGAGCATGGACAAGCTATAACCATAACTGCTACAAATATTGTAAGAGCAAAGATAGATGGTGCTTCATGTATTTCAACTATTCCTTTACTTCCTAAATAATACCAAGTTATACCAGCTAGTGTTGCTATAAACATAACCACTGGAACAAAATAGCCTGAAACCTTATCAGCTATCTTAGCGATTGGAGCTTTACTTCCTTGAGCATTCTCTACAAGTTTAATTATCTTAGATATAACTGTATCTTTTCCTATAGCCTCAACCTTTATTTGTAAAGTTCCATTTTTATTGATACTTGCTCCAAAAACTTTATCTCCGATATTTTTTTCTACAGGAATACTCTCTCCTGTAAGCATAGACTCATCTACACTGCTTTGTCCATCTACAACCACTCCATCTACAGGGATACTCTCTCCAGGCTTTACTAGAACTATCTCATTTAATTCTACTTCCTCTATATCTACCTGTACAAATTTTCCATCTCTTACAAGAGTAGCTTTTTTACTTTTTAAATTCATAAGCTTTTTAATAGCTTCAGAAGTTTTTCCCTTACTTACATTTTCTAAATATTTTCCTAATAAGATGAGAGCTAATATTACTACTCCAGACTCATAGTAAAGTGCATGGGCATAGTGAATATCTCCTTGATAGATTTTATATGTAGCATACAGACTATATAATATAGCTGATCCTGTACCAGTAGCTATCAATGAATCCATACTAGGACTTCTCATAATAAGTTGTTTTATTCCCACTCTATAAAATCTTTTACCTATGTAAATTACAGGTATTGCTAATACTAATTGAATCAAAGCAAAATTCAAAGGATTATTATCAGGTGAGATTATATTAGGTACAGGAAGCCCTACCATTGTTCCCATAGATATATAAAAAACAATTGCTGAGAAAAATATTGCCAACTTAAATTCTAAAAACTCTCTTTTAAGAATCTTTTCATTTTCTAAAGCTCTGCTATCTTCTTCTAACTCTTCATGTTTCTTACCATCATATCCAAGTTTTTTTATAACTTCTAATATTTCAGAAAGCTTTATTTTTTCAGAATCATAGATTACTTTTCCTCTGCTATTAGCTAGATTAACAACAATTTCACTTACTCCTTCTAGCTTTCCTACTTTTTTCTCTATCTTATTTACACATACTTGACAAGTAATTCCAGAGATATCTAGTTCTACTTCTTTATAATCATTTATCTCTTCTATCTCATATCCAAGTTTCTTTACAACTTCTTTTATCTTTTCGTTTTCTAATATCTTTTCATCATATTCTACAATAAGTTTCTCATTTGAGAAATTTACAACAGCTTCATTTACACCTTCTAATTTAGAGAGTTTCTTCTCTATCTTATTTACACATACTTGGCATGTTACTCCACCAAGTTGATAATTTTTTCTAGTCATTAGACTACCTCATATCCTACATCATCTAGAGCATCAACTATTATACTCATATCAAAATCTTCAGCTATTTCCACAGTAGCTTCTCCAATTTTTACCTCTAATATCTTCACTCCAGATACATTCTCTAAAGCATTAGTTACACTTTTTACACAGTGTTGACAACCCATCCCATCTATTTTTATTACTTTTTTCATGCTTCTAACCTCCGCTTAAATTAAATATAGGGGTACCCCCCTATACCTATAATACTATTTTTTACTTTTTTTGTCAATATTTTATTTTATATTTTTTAAGTCTTCTATAAAATCTTTTACATCTTCCTCTTTTGTAGCCCAAGAAGTTACTAATCTAATTGCTGAAGTTTCTTCATCTATTTTTTCCCAAAACTCATATCTATATTTTTTTCCAATCTCATCTATCACCTTATTAGGAAGTATAAAGAATTGTTGGTTAGTATATGAATCTGCCTTCAATTTATATCCAGCCTCTAATACTCCTTTTTTTAACATAGCTGCCATCTCATTTGAGTGTTTTCCTACTTGATAGTATCTATCACCTTGAAATAACTCTGTAAATTGTATTCCTAATAATCTTCCTTTTGCTAAAGTAGCTCCCTTTTGTTTTGTACTACAGAAAAATCCTTCAGCTAGCTCTTTATTTGTAATTACTAATGCCTCTCCAAATAAAAGTCCACACTTAGTTCCTCCTATATAGAAAACATCACAATATTTAGGATAGTCAGTAAGCTCTATATCATTTTTTTCAGAAGCTAGTGCTGATGCCATTCTTGCTCCATCAATATATAGATACATACCTACCTCTTTACAATAGTTAGAAATATTTATTAACTCCTCTTTTGTATAAAGAGTTCCTAATTCTGTTGGGTTAGATATATATACCATTTTAGGCTTTACCATATGAAAATCATTTTTATGAACATCATAAACCTTTTTTATCATATCTAAACTTATTTTCCCATCACCATTAGTTGCTAACTCTATTACTTTATGCCCAGTAGCTTCTATTGCACCAGCTTCATGTACACTGATATGCCCTGTATCTGCTGCTATTACTGCTTCATATGGACGTAAAATATGAGAAATTGTAAGAAGATTTGTCTGTGTTCCTCCTACTAAAAGACGTACATAGCAATCTTCAAAATTTATAGCTTTTTTTATAGCTTCTATACCCTTAGCTGTGTATTCATCCTCTCCATATCCCACTGTTTGTTCTAAGTTAGTTTTTAAAAGAGCCTCCATTATAACTGGTAATACTCCCTCACTATAATCATTTTTAAAACTTACCATCTCTTTACCTCCAATTTAACATAGTTTTTTATATTATATCACTTTCAAATAACTAACTCTAGTTATAATCTTTTTTTCTCCTAATAAATAATTATCACCAAAAATAAAAAACTCAAGAATACTTTAATCTTTATCATTCTTGAGTTTTTAAATATTTATTTAATATTTTATAAAAATTTTTTCTAATTATTTATTTATTATCTTAGCTAATACTCCATTTACAAATTCAGAAGTTTTTTCATCACCATAAAGTTTTGCAAGCTCTACAACTTCATTTACAACTATCTCATGTGGAGTAGTTTCACATAAAAGTTCATATACAGAGCATCTTAATAAAGCTTTTTCCACGTTTCCTATTCTTTCAAAGCTCCAACCAGTGATATTATTATTGATAGTTTCTAATATTCTATCATTATTTTCAGCTATTCCATTCATATATTTTTTTATAAATGCTAGCTCATTTTCATTAGTTAAAACTTCATCTCTTTTTAAATAGTTATCTAGTACCTCTTTTGTACTCTCCTCTTTTAATTCACTTTCAAAAACTAATTTAAATAGTTCTTCTCTTGCTACTCTTCTACTCATTATTTTCCTTTCCTATTCTTCATTTAATTTTTCAGATAATATATTTTTAATTTTTTTTGCCTTTTTAACAAAAACAGGACTTCCCAAGCAATATCCTACAAATGTAACTAATAATATAAATATAGTTTCAAATATTCCAACTGTTACTAATAAAAGTGACACTATAAATCCTACAAAGGCATAGAGGTATCTCTTTCTATTTTGAATAAGGTTTATTATAATTTCATCCAACATGTATCCCACCTCTATTCTTCTGCTTGACTATCAGTATCTTTAACAGCTAATTTAGATATTTTTACTTCTATAGCTCCTACTTCTAGTCCCATCTTATCAGCTAATTTACTTTTTATTTCATTTTGTATTGAAGATGACTTACCAGATATATTTCCATTTGAAAGCATATCTAATCTTACTCTTATATTGAATTTTCTTCCTTTTTTAGAAGTTTCTACCCTTATATTAGAAATCTCTTTATCTTTAGATAAAAGTTCTCTTATAAAACTTGTTACAGAAGCTGAAGATATATATACAACTCCATCTTCTGTTTTTATCTCATAATCTTTTGTTCTTTCAAATAGAGATAAAAATTTTAATATTGATATTATGAAATAAATAATTGATATTGCAAGAACAACTATATCATAACTTAAAGTTCCAATATAAGTGTTAAATTGTACTAAATATTTTGGTACCGCCACATATACTATTCCTGTTATTGAAAGCAAAAATATTCCTAACCATGCAAAAAAGAATATAATTTTTTTAATCATAAATACCACCTATAATAAAAGATTAGAGGTGCTTTTTAAACACCTCTATGGAGTTACGCTTCTAAATCTTCTTCTTCCTCTTCAGAAACTTCTTCAGTTCTAATTTTTACATCTTGAACATAAACATTTACTTCCACTACTTTTAGCCCACTAAGTTCTGATACAGCTTGTAAAACTGCTTTTTGTACATCATGAGCAACTTCTGAGATAAGATATCCATACTCAACAACGATAAATATTTCGATGCTGCACTCTTTTTCTCCTACCTCTACTTTTACACCATTTGTAGGTCTTTTCTTTCCTAAGATTTTACTAACTTCGTCAGCTACTCCTCCAGCTAATTTATATACTCCTTCTACATCAGAAGCTGCCTTAGCTGCTATTGTTTTCACCACATCATCAGATATTCTAATATTTCCTAATTCGCTCATCTGTAACACCTCCGTGTAATCTTCTACTATATATTATACCTAATTTTTTCAAAAAAAACTACTACTTATAAAATTATTTTTTTGAAAAATTTTCTTCTATAAAGTTTGTTGAAGTTTTTCCAGCTAAATAAAGTTCATTATTTAATACTTCTAAATGGAATGGTATAGTAGTATCTATTCCCTCAATTATATACTCATTAAGAGCTCTCTTCATCTTAGCAATAGCTTCCTCTCTATTTATTCCAAAAGTTATAAGTTTTCCTATCATCGAATCATAATATGGGCTTATCTCATATCCTTGGTATGAATGAGAATCAACTCTTACTCCATTTCCTCCAGGAACTATATATTTTGTAAGTACTCCTGGTGATGGTAAGAAATTATTTTCTGGATCTTCAGCATTTATTCTACACTCTATTGCATGTCCAAATAGCTGAATATCATCTTGTGAAATATTTAATTTAGCTCCTGAAGCTATTTGAATTTGAAGTTTTATAATATCTAATCCTGTTACCATTTCAGTTACAGTATGCTCAACTTGAACTCTTGTATTCATTTCCATAAAATAGAATTTATTATCCTTATCTACTAAAAATTCTAATGTTCCAGCCGAATCATAGTTTATAGCTTTAGCTAATGTAACAGCTGCCTCTCCCATAGCTTTTCTTACTTCATATGGTAATGAAAATGATGGAGCTTCCTCAATAAGTTTTTGATGTCTTCTTTGAATAGAACAATCTCTTTCTCCTAAATATATAACATTTCCATATTTATCTCCTAAAATTTGTATCTCTATATGTCTAGGATTCTCTACAAATTTTTCTATATATACATCAGGGTTTCCAAAAGCTGCTCCAGCCTCTGTTTGAGCTGCTACTATGTTCATTTCTAACTCTTCATCATTTCTAGCAATTCTCATACCCTTTCCTCCACCACCAGCTGTGGCTTTAATCATTACTGGATATGTTATTCTCTCATTTACCTCTTTTTTAGCTTCTGATATACTTCTTACTATTCCTGTTCCATTAGTAAGTGGTACATTATTAGCTATGGCTGTTGCTCTAGCTGTTGCCTTATCTCCCATCTTTGTGATACACTCTGGTCTTGGTCCTATAAATGTTATATTGTGCTCTTCACATATTGAAGCAAATTTAGCATTTTCTGATAAAAATCCATATCCTGGGTGTATAGCATCTGCTCCTGTTATCTCAGCTGCTGCTATTATATTAGGAACTTTTAAGTAAGACTCTGTACTAGATACTCCTCCTATACATACAGCCTCATCTGCAAGTCTTACATGTAAACTTTCCTTATCAGCTTCTGAATATACAGCAACAGTTTTTATTCCTAATTCTTTAGCTGCTCTTATTACTCTTACAGCAATTTCTCCTCTATTGGCAATAAGTATTTTTTTAAACATTATTTTTCCTCCTGATAATCCAAGAATTTTGATTATGAAATCTTAACTTTTATTAATGGTCTTCCATAATCTACTGGCTTACCGTTTTCAATATATATTTCTTCTATTTTCCCTGAAAATTTAGCTATTACTGGTAAAGCTACTCCAACAGCAACTACATTTCCTAATTCCTGTCCCTCTTTTATCTCTTGCCCTACTTCAATTATAGGTGTCCCATCTTTTTTTAGATAGTTATATCTTCCTATATGTTCAGATACTATATCTCTACAATTTACTACTTTTTTCTTAGTTTCCTCTTTTTTTGCTTCAACTTTTTTAGAAGCTACTGGTTTACTCTCTGGTATAAGAGAACCTTTTATATTTATTTTTATTTCAGATGTTTCATATGATATCTCAGTCAATTTTTTCTCTTGAAGTATTTTCATTAACTCTTCAATAGTATTTACATCACCTTTCATAAAATCCTCCTTATATAATATCAATATATTTTACCACTAACTTGCCTATATTTCAATAAAAATTACTACCGTTATTTTATAGTTACCCTCTCTTCTCCCATCAATTCTACTATTTCATCAAGAAAAATCTTATCTGGAGTTATATTATATTTACTTTTCTTTATCTCTTTATGATTTTTATCTTTAATAGCAAAGAAAACAGGTGTTTCTCCTACCGATTTATTTAAAATCTCCTTGAGTCTACTAAATTTTTCTCTATCCTCTTCTACCATTAAAATATACAATTTTAAATTTTTCTCTCTAACTATATCATCTAAAAACTTTAATTTTCTAACTATAAGTTTCTTATTCTCAGTTCCTTTAAAATAGTCTATCTGTATGCTTCCTTCAATATATACAGGTTTTCCTTCTAAAAGTATATGAGTATATCTCTCATAATCTTTTGGAAAAAGAACACAAGAAATCTTATCATAATAATCTTCTAATTCAAAAACTCCCATTATCTGTCCAGAGTTTTTAGTTACTATTTTTTTTACATCTCTTAGTATTCCACAAGTTTTTAAAATTTGCGTAGTCTTTTCTTCCTTTATTTCGTTGATAGGAGATAATCTAAATACTTTTATAAGTCTTCTATAACTATCTAATGGATGTGCACTAAAATAAAATCCTAAATACTCTTTCTCCTTAGATAACAATTCATCTAAAGAGTATTCTGTTACTTGAGGCAATGTAAATACTCCTAAAGAGGATTTAGCTTCACCAAAAAGATTCATCTGCTGTATATCATCTTCTTTTAATTTTCTATTAGCATAATCAATTATCTTATCTACTGATTCAAATTTTTGTCTTCTATTTCCAGGAAGTCCATCTAAAGCTCCAGCTAAAATCAAAGACTCTAATGCTTTTTTATTAAGTCCATACTTTTTAGTTCTCACTACGAAATCTTCTAAATTTTTATACTCTCCATTTTCATTATACTCTTCAAGTATCTTTTCAGACACTCCCTCTCCTACATTTTTTATAGCTGCTAATGAAAATACAATTCCATCTTTATCTACAATAAATTTAGAAGTAGCTCTATTGACATCTGGAAGGTGTAATTTCAAATTATGTACTTTAGCATCATCTACATAATAAGCTATATCTTCAATATGTGCCATCTCTGATGTCATAAGTGCTGCATAATAATGTTTCATATAGTGAGCTTTAAAATAAGCTGTCCAATAAGCTATAAGGGCATAAGCTGCTGAGTGAGATTTATTAAATCCATATCCAGCAAATTTATCTATAAGTTCAAACATCTCTAGTGCTTTCTCTTCACTATAACCATTTTCTATTGAACGAGTAATAAATTTTTCTCTATTCTCCTCCATTATTTGAACATTCTTTTTTCCCATAGCTCTTCTTAATAAATCTGCTTCTCCTAAAGAGTATCCAGCCATTATATTAGCTATCTTCATTACTTGCTCTTGATATAGAATTACTCCATAAGTTTCCTTCAATGTTTGCTCTAATGATGGATGTGGATATTTTATCTCAGTTATCCCATTCTTACCATTGATGAAATCATCTACCATTCCAGAGCCAAGAGGTCCAGGTCTATATAGAGCTAAAAGTGCAATGATATCTTCAAATTTATCAGGTTTTAATTTTACTAATATTTTTCTAATACCCACTGACTCCATCTGGAATACTCCAGATGTATCCCCTCTAGAAAGCAATTCATATACTTTTTTAGAATTTAGTGGAATATCCTCTAGCCTAATCTCTTCTCCTAAGTCCTCTTTTATATAATCAATAGTTCTTTGTAAGTTAGTAAGATTTCTAAGCCCTAAAAAGTCCATCTTTAAAAGTCCTAAATCTTCTAACTCTTTCATTTGATATTGAGTAGAAACTACCTTATTTTTCGTGTCACAATAAAGTGGCACTGTATCAGTAAGTGGATCCTTAGTAATTACTATCCCTGCTGCATGTACAGAGGCATGCCTTACTTTATTCTCTATCTTAGCTGAAATATCTATAACTTTTTGTATCTCTCTATCTTCTAAATACTGTTTTCTAAACTCCTCTACTCCCTCTAAAGTCTGCTTTATAGTAGCATTAAAAGGAACTAATTTCGCCACTGCATCTATTTTACTAAGTGGAGTATTTAGTACTCTTCCTACATCACGAATAGCTGCTCTAGCTTTCATGGTTCCAAAGGTAATGATCTGAGCTACCTTATCAGCTCCATATTTTTCTATAACATAATCTATTACCTCTTGACGTCTTTCTTGACAAATATCTATATCTATATCTGGCATAGATATTCTCTCTGGATTTAAAAATCTTTCAAAAATTAGATTATATTTTAATGGGTCTAGTTGAGTTATTCCCAATGCATAAGCTATCAAACTTCCAGCAGCAGAACCTCTTCCTGGTCCTATTGGAATATTTTTTCTTCTGGCAAAATCTATAAAATCCCATACTACTACAAAGTATCCAGCATATCCCATCTTCTCTATTATTCCAAGCTCATACTCCACTCTTTCTACTATACTTTTAGTAAGACCATGAGGATACCTTTTAGATAATCCTAAATACACTAACTTTCTTAAAAAAGCTTCAATAGTTTTTACACAAGTAGGTATCTTATAATCTGGAAATTTGAAATGTCCAAACTCTATATCTACATTACATCTCTCTGCTATAATAATAGTATTATCTACTGCCTCTAGATATTTCTCTCCAAGCTGTCCTAATACTTGCTCTCTACTTTTTAAAAATAGCTCTTCAGTTTCTATTCTCATTCTCTTTTCATCAGAAAGTTTAGCTCCTGTTTGCACACAAATTAAAATATCTTGAAGTGTGTGCTCTCCCTCATTTACATAATGAGTATCATTAGTAGCTACCAATTTTAAATTATTTTGCTTAGCTATTTCATAAAGTTTTTCATTTAATTCAAATTGCTCTTTTATTCCATTTGCTTGTACTTCTATGAAGAAATTCTCTTTTCCAAAAATATCTACATACTCATCTATTGCACTAGATATTTTATCTTCACTTTCCATATCTAAAATTCTTCTAGATATCTCTCCCTGCATACAAGCTGAAAGAGCTATTAACCCTTCACTATGTTCTTTTAAAAAATTTTTATCTACTCTTGGTTTATAATAAAATCCTCTTATAAAACTCTCTGAACTTATCTTTAAAAGATTTCTATACCCTTCATTATCTCTTGCCAAAAGGATTAGATGAAAGTTTCTTCCTTCTTTATCTTCCATTCCCCTTTCACAAACATAGGCTTCCATTCCTATTATTGGCTTTATCCCTTTTTTTCTTGCCTTTTTATAAAATTCTAAGGCTCCAAAAAGATTTCCATGGTCAGTAATTGCTATAGCTTGCATTCCTAACTCTTTGGCTCTACCTAAATAATCATCTATCTTTCCTACTCCATCAAGGAGGCTATATTCAGTATGTAAATGTAGATGTACAAAATTCTTTATCATATTTTTTCCTCCTTTTTTCTTTTAATTATACCATAAAACCTCATTTTTCAATACTTCTTATTTTCATCTAATAAAAAAAGAAAATATATTTAGAAAGCAATCTAAATATATTTTCCTTTAATTTTTTATATCTCTAAATACATAATTCTACTAAAATTTTCAAATCCTAATCCTTTATAAAATGATATTGCACTTTTATTAAATTCATATACATTTACTTCTATTCTATTAATTCCTTTTTCTTTAGTCCAGTCTAAGATAGTATCAAATAACATATTTCCTATTCCCATTCCTCTATATTCTTCTTTGACTATTATAGTATCTAAAACTATCCATTCCCTATCTATTTTCAAAGGGTAAGGAACATTTTTCTTTTTTATCACTTCAGCTAATCCTAATAATTTACCTTCACTCTCTGCTACAAATATCTTACTATTTTTATCTTTACACATATTTTCTATATGTTCTAAAGTTCTTCCCTCTATATTCCCTTTTTTAAAAATATTTGGTAAGTTTACCCTATGATGTTTATCTAAATCTTCAAATAATGAGTTCATCTCTTTTAAATCTTCTACCTTTCCCTCTCTTATCATTATATTCATATCTTTTCCCTCTCATCTTTTAATATTTTTCTTATAGTCATCAACATAGCTATATAACAAGCTGTTCCTCCTACAAAATTAGAAATTGGTTCAGCTAAAAATACTCCCTTAACTCCTAAATTTGCTACATATGGTAAAAATAAAGTTAATGGTACTACTACTATTATTTTTCTAAAGAGTGAAAAAAATACAGCCTGTTTAGATTGTCCTAATGCTACAAATATTGATTGCCCTGCTACTTGAAAAGCCATCATAAAAAATCCAAAGTAATAAATATTCATAGCAGGTATACCCTTTACTAATAGCTCATTATCTGAACTAAATACCTTTATAAAATTTTCTGGAAATATAAATACAACTATCCAAGCTATTAACATATATATAACTGTTACAACAGTAATAAAAAATATTCCTTTTTTTATTCTATCATATTTTTTAGCCCCATAATTATACCCTAAAACTGGCTGTGCTCCAGTTGTTACTCCATGAATTGGTAACATTATTACATCTCTTATTGAGCTTAATACAGTCATTATTCCAATATATACATCGCCACCCTGACCTTTTAGTGTAGCATTACAAGCAATTTGAACAGCTCCATTTGTAGCAGACATTACAAATCCAGCTAATCCTAAGCCCATTATATTTTTACTCAATTCGCTCTCTAATTTCATACTTTTTTTATTTAACTTTAATATTGTCTTATCTCCTAATAAAAATTTCATTACCCAAATTACTGATAATAGCTGTGAAATTATCGTAGCTATTGCAGCTCCTGATATCCCCAAATTAAAATAAAATATAAATATAGGATCTAATATGATATTTATAATTGCACCTAAAAGTATTGTCATCATCCCAATTTTTCCAAAACCTTGAGAATTAATAAAACCATTCATTCCTGTTCCTAACATTATAAATGGTGTCCCTAATAAATATATTTTTAAATATTCTGCAGCATAAGGATAAGTTATATCACTAGCACCAAATATATAAAGAAGAGGTTTCATGAATATATACGATGAAAGCATTAAAATAAAACTACTTATTATCAATAAGATAAAAGTATTTCCCATTATAACTTCTGCTCTCTCCATATCATTTTTTCCTCTTGCAATTGAACAAAGCGGTGCTCCTCCCATTCCAAACAAATTTGTAAATGCTGCTACAATAGTTACAATAGGAAAGGTTAATCCTAATCCTGTAAGTGCTAATGAAGAACTACCTTGAAGATGACCAATATATATTCTATCAACTATATTATAAAGTACTTGTACCATTTGAGCTATTGTCATTGGAATAGCAAGTCCCATTATATGTTTATAAATATTTCCTTGTGAAAAATCATTTTTATTCTCCATATTTATCTCACCTATTTATACAATCTCTTAATTTTATTATACTCCTTTTTTTATATAAAATAAATAAAAAAGCAGCCATTTAGACTGCTTAATTATTTTTATAATAATTTTTCTGCAACTTGTACTTTCATTAAAGCCTTGTGTAGATTTTTTTGAGTTAAAAGAATATCTTTATCTTCTTGCATTTTAGCAAGTTTAGCTTTTAACTCTTCTACCTCTTTTTTAGCTCTCTCTACATCAAGCTGATCAGCTGGAATAGCTTCAGTAGCTATAATAGTTACTACGTTATTAGAAATTTCTAATAATCCTTCTGAAACAAAGTATTTCTCTTCTTTTCCATTAAGTCTTATCTTCATTTCTCCTGTACTTAATCCAGCTATAAATGGAGAGTGATTTGGGAGTATTCCCATATCTCCCTCTGTTGTTCTTACAAGAACAAACTCAGCTTCTTGCTCAAGAACTTTCTCCTCATAAGTTACAACTTTTATTTTAAATGTAGCCATAACTATTCATCCCCTTTCATAAGGTCTCTCGCCTTTGCTACTGCCTCCTCTATTGTTCCTACATATAGGAAAGCTTGTTCAGGGATATCGTCATGTTTACCTTCTAATATCTCTTTAAATCCTCTGATTGTCTCTTTTACTGGAACATATTTTCCTTCCATTCCTGTAAATTGCTCAGCAACTGAGAATGGTTGAGAGAAGAATCTTTGAATTTTTCTTGCTCTTGATACAGTAAGTTTATCTTCATCAGATAACTCGTCCATACCTAAGATAGCAATGATATCTTGAAGTTCTTTATATCTTTGTAATACTTCTTGTACTTCTCTAGCAACATTGTAGTGCTCTGTTCCAACTATATCAGCAGATAGAGCTTTAGATGTAGAATCTAATGGGTCAACTGCTGGATAGATTCCTAATGATGCTATTTGTCTTGATAAAACTGTTGTAGCATCTAAGTGTGAGAATGTTGTTGCTGGTGCTGGGTCAGTTAAGTCGTCTGCTGGTACATATACAGCTTGAACTGATGTAATTGATCCAGATTTAGTAGATGTGATTCTTTCTTGAAGAGCTCCCATCTCTGTTGCAAGGTTTGGTTGGTATCCAACTGCAGAAGGCATTCTTCCTAATAGAGCTGATACTTCAGATCCAGCTTGTGTAAATCTGAATATGTTATCTATGAATAGTAGAACGTCTTGTCCTTCTTTATCTCTGAAGTTCTCTGCTACAGTTAATCCTGTTAAAGCAACTCTTAGTCTTGCTCCAGGTGGCTCATTCATTTGTCCATAAACTAGAGATGTTTTAGATAAAACTCCTGATTCAGTCATTTCATCATAAAGGTCTCTTCCTTCTCTTGTTCTTTCTCCTACTCCAGCAAATACTGAAAGTCCTCCATGTCCCTTAGCAATGTTATTGATAAGCTCCATAATTAGAACTGTTTTTCCTACTCCAGCTCCTCCGAATAGACCAATTTTTCCTCCTTTAATATATGGTGCTAAAAGGTCAATTACTTTGATTCCTGTTTCGAAAATTTCAGTTTCTGTTTCTTGCTCCTCAAAGCTTGGAGCATCTCTATGTATAGGTAAATATTCATCTGTTTCAACTGGTCCGTTGTCGTCAACTGGTTGTCCTAAAACATTTAATATTCTTCCTAATACTGCTTTTCCTACTGGTACCTTTATAGGTGCTCCAGTGTCTATTACTTCCATACCTCTTTGTAGTCCGTCAGTAGAATCCATTGCTACCGCTCTTATTACATTATTACCTAAGTGTTGTTGTACTTCTAGTACAAGCTCTTTATCATCAACCTTAACTTTTAAGGCATTGTATATATTAGGCAATTTATCTTTAAAAGCAACGTCTACAACGGCACTAATAATCTGAGTTATAGTTCCTTTGTTTTCCACCCTATTGCCTCCTAATCATTAATTTAAAGCTGCTGCTCCACCAACAATCTCTGTGATTTCTTGAGTGATTGCAGCTTGTCTTTCTCTATTGTACTTCAAGTTAAGCATTGTCATCATCTCTTCTGCATTTTCAGTTGCATTCTTCATAGAATTCTTTCTAGCTGAATGCTCACTTGCAGCATTATTTAATAGAGCTTGATAAATCTCAACATTTAAATATTTTGGAAGAAGAGCAGATAAAATTGTTTCTGCATCTGGTTCAAAAATATACGAAGTATTTTCTTTAGCCTCTACTCTTTCTATTGGAATAAGTTTTTTAACTGTTAAATCACTTCTAAGAGCTGATATGAATTTATTATAAATTACATATACCTCATCAAAAATATTTTCATAATAGTAATCTACAATATTCTCACTGATTTCTTGAGCTTTTTTACCCATAGTTTCAGGTACAAGTTGTACATAACTTGCTTTTAAATCATAATTTCTCTTAGTGCAGTAATCTCTTGCTTTCTTTCCGATAGCAATTACTGAAACCTCTTTTCCACTATTAGCTTTTCTAATTTTTTCTAACTCTTTTAATGTTGCATGGTTAAAACTTCCACAAAGTCCTGTATCAGAAGTCATAACTATGACACCAATTTTTTTAACTTCATCTCTTCCATCAAAAAGAGGATGTCTTTCACTTTTTATTCCAGCCGCTATATTTGAAAGTATAGTTTGAATACTCTCAGCAAATGGTCTAGACTTTACAACTAGAGCTGAAAATCTTTTAAACTTAGTAGTAGAAACAATTTCCATGGCTTTAGTAATTTGGTGAGTAGACTGAACACTTTTTATTCTATTTTTTATCTCTTTAGCTCCAGCCATTCTCCCACCTCTTCCTAGTTAAAATTCTTTTTAAATGCGTTAATAGCATCTCCTAATTTAGCTTCAATATCTTTATCAAGAGCTTTTTTCTCTCTAATTTCATCAAGAATATTAGTTGTATTTTTTAATTCAGTTATTAATTCTGCTTCAAATCTTCTTACTTTATCTAATTCAATAGAATCTAAGTATCCATTAATTAATGCAAAGAATGATACTACTTGCTCTTCAACAGCATATGGTTTGTATTGAGATTGCTTTAATACTTCCATGATTCTGTGTCCTCTTTCTAGTTGAGCTTTTGTAGCTTTATCTAGGTCAGAACCAAATTGAGCAAATGTTAATAATTCATTGTATTGTGCTAATTCAAGTTTTACTTTAGCAGCAACTTGTTTCATAGCTTTTATTTGAGCTGATCCTCCAACCCTTGAAACTGAAATACCTGCATTGATAGCCGGTCTGAATCCAGAGTTAAATAATTGAGAATCTAGGAATATTTGTCCATCTGTAATTGAAATTACGTTTGTTGGGATGTATGCAGATACGTCTCCAGCTTGTGTTTCAATTATTGGTAGAGCTGTTATTGAACCTCCACCTAATTTATCAGATAATTTAGCTGCTCTTTCAAGTAATCTTGAGTGTAAGTAGAATACGTCTCCTGGATAAGCTTCTCTTCCAGGTGGTCTTTTAAGTAATAATGACATCTCTCTATAAGCTACTGCATGTTTAGAAAGATCATCATATATTATTAATACATGCTCACCTTTATCCATGAAGTACTCTCCCATAGCTACTCCTGAGTATGGTGCCATATATTGTAATGGTGCAGCTTCTGATGCTGTTGCAGCAACGATAGTAGTGTACTCCATAGCTCCTGCATCCTCAAGCTTTTTATATATTTGTGCTACAGTTGATCTTTTTTGTCCAATAGCAACATAGATACACTTTACCCCTGTTCCTTTTTGGTTGATAATAGCATCAATAGCTATAGCAGTCTTTCCTGTTTGTCTATCTCCGATGATTAATTCCCTTTGTCCTCTTCCAATAGGTACCATTCCATCTATAGATTTAATACCTGTTTGTAGTGGTTCTGATACAGGTTTTCTAGAGATGATTCCTGACGCTTTTCTCTCTATCTCCATGTATTTTTCAGGTTTAATCTCACCTTTTCCATCAATTGGTTCTCCAAGGGCATTAACTACTCTTCCTAACATAGCTTCCCCTGCTGGAACTGAAACAACTCTTCCAGTAGCTTTAACTTCATCTCCTTCTTTAATTAGGGAGAAGTCTCCTAGAATAACGGCTCCAACGTTATCTTCTTCTAGGTTTAGTGCCATTCCCATTACTCCATGTGGAAATTCTAGAAGCTCTCCAGACATTGCACTACTAAGTCCATAGATTCTTGCAATACCGTCTCCTACTTCTAATACTGAACCTGAAGTTTTTATATCAAGACTTTTTTTATAGTTCTCAATCTCATTTTTAATTATGCTGCTAATCTCTTCTGGTCTAATGTTCAACTGATTTACACCTCCTGTTACAAATCATTATCTTTTCTTTATATTTTCTAGCTCTTTACGTATAGAACCATCTATTACAGTATCACCTATCCTGATAATACCTCCTCCTAAGATGCTCTTATCAACTTTTATAGCCAGTTTAACTTTTTTACCAGTTTTCTTTTCTAAGTTTGCTATTAACTTAGTTTTTTGAGCTTCACTAGGCTCAACAGCAAAAGTAGCCTCTACATCTACTATCTGATTTTTTTCATAATAAATTTTTAGATACTCAGCTGTTATATTTCTTATGTTTTCCATTCTTTTTTTATCTAAGATATAGAAAATTATATTTTCTATTGTCTCATCAGAATTTTTAAACATCTCTTTTAAAACTCTTTTCTTCTCATCTAATTCAATTAATGGATGAGTGATAAAAGTTTTAAATTCATTATCATTTTTATAAAGCTCCATCATTTGATTTAAAGCTTCATATATCTCTTTTACTTTATCACTAGAAACTGCGATTTCATAGATAGCCTCTGCATATCTTCTTCCTACTTGGTTAGCTATCATTTTTCTTCCCCTACCCCTTCTATAAACTCATCTATTAAGGTAGACTCGATTTTTGGATTTATTCTCTCTTCAATAAGTTTTTCAGCTAATTTAACTGCAAGAACTTTAACTTCCTCTTGTAATATCTCCTTAGCATCTGTTTTCATTTTAAGAGCTTCCATTTCTGCAGTTTTTATAATTTTTTCTCTTTGAGTTTTAGCCTCATTTAAGATACTTTCTCTTCTCTCATCTGCTTTTTTCTCAGCAGTTTTAAGAATTTCATTAGCTTCAATTTTAGCTTTTCTTAAAATTTCTTCAGATTCTTTTTGAAGTTTTATAGCTGCTTTTTTATTTTCATCAGCTTCTCTTAAATCGCTAGTTATCTTTTCTTTTCTACTGTCTAACATTTTACCTAAAGGTTTTTTGAAATACTTGTTAAACACAAATACAAGTATAAAAAAGTTTATTATCTGCCAGAACATATTAATATCTACTGATACTACTGGCATTATAGTTGTCGCCAAATTTTCTACCTCCTTTCCAGATGATAATCAGTTATTTTTTGTGACTGATTATAGGATTATCCTAATAATCCAATGAAAGGATTTGCATACATTAATATTAATGATACAACTAGTGAGTAAATACCTGTTGACTCAGATACTGCTTGTCCTAAAATCATTGTAGAGATGATATCTCCTTTTGCTTCTGGTTGTCTTGCTACTGATTCTACCGCTTTACCAGCTGCATATCCCTCTCCAATTCCTGGTCCTAATCCAGCTATCATTGCACATCCTACACCTACTGCTGATGCTGCTAATACTATTGTTTTTGCTAATAACATTTGATCCATTTTTTTACCTCCTGATATTTTTAAAACTTTATTCTTCTACATACTCACTGTCTCCAAGAGAACCTTGAATATATACCATACTTAACATTATAAATACGAAACTTTGTACTAATCCTGAGAATAGGTCAAAGTATAAGTGTAATCCTGCAGGTATTGCTGCTGGAGCTCCCATATATAGAAGTCCCATAATTACTCCTCCTGCAAATGCATTTCCGAAAAGTCTGACTGATATATTTACTGGTTTTGCAAACTCTCCAACAATATTTAATGGTAACATTACTGGAATTGGTGCTAAGAAACCTTTAAAATATCCTAAAACTCCATTTGTTTTTATACTTGCTTTTAAGAACATAAATGTTGTTAAAAGTGCTAATCCAACTGTTGTATTCAAGTCAGATGTTGGTGATCTAAATGCTGGAGCAAAAGTTATATGTCCATCAACTATAGAAAACCATGGAATTGGAAAGAAACTTATTGTATTTGCTGTAAATATAAATAGAAATAATGGTCCAATGTATGATAGATATTTTTTCTTCCATGAACCCATCATCTGTCCTACTACTCCATCTAAAAAAGCATATATACTTTCTAAAATAAGTTGCAATTTACCTGGAATTACTTCTAACTTACTAGTCCCAACTCTAAAAAGTATAAACATAAATAATATTAAAAACCAAGTAGTAACTACTGTAATTGTAACTGGTAACCCATATCCACCATTTGCTGTTTCCATTGCAAAAGGTATCTTATGAAGGAACTCTGGTAATGGAATAAAGAAGACTACTCTTGGTCCTTCTACCAAAGGGGGTACCTGAAACTCTATAAAACTCAGTTTCCTAATAATCCCTCCAATTGCTGCTATTATAGCTATTGGAATAATTGTTTTTAGTTTGTTCATTGATTATCAAACCCTCCTTTCTTAATATTATTTTAGGTTTTTATCCCTTATTTTAATAACTTTATCAGAAAGAGCCATAAGTAAAATATTTGCTTTTACATTTAGAAGCCCTAGTCCCGAACATATTATCATTGACAGCCCAAAAAATTTTGCCATCACTCCTAAATAAACACCATATAGAGCATATCTTTGAAGATATCCTAAGATACCTCTTTTATATGAACCTTGTTGTGTTGCTATTATCTTTTTTACATCTAAGCATAACAAATAAAGTCCTAAGATGGATACCAAAGCTCCAGAAAACATTCCAAAATATACCTCTTTGCTTCCAATAATTATTCCATAAATCAATATTATCAAAGCTGTTATTCCAGTTCTTTTAAATAAACTTTTTATTTTATCCACTTAATCTCCTTATTTTCTCATTATTGCTACATAGGCATTATAAAATCCACTTATAACTCCTATTATGACTAAAACTATAAATAATATTGTACTCTTAAAAAAATACTTTTCTATTAATTTATAGATTCCAATATATAAGAGTATATTTCCTACTATTAAAAAACCTAAATAACTTAATAAAGATAACGCATGTATAATATCTTTCGTGATCCATTTAACAAATTTCATATACTCTCACTTGCTCCACTATATAATTTTATAATATAAAACAAAAATAGTCAAACTTATTATGATTTTTTATTAAAATTCTTTTTTATAATGTTATAAATATCACTTATTTTTTCAATAAATACACAAATCTTTTTCCTGCTATTTTATCATTTATTACTCTTTTAACTAAAGTTAATCCAACTTTTTTTACACTTTCTTCTATCTCATTATGAGTAAAGATTTTTTTAGAATATGATTCTGTTAATTTATCCCAACTTCCACGAGAATTTTTTAAGAAATATGTAGCATCTATATAATCTATTCCTTCTTCTATCTCATGTTCCCAAATACAAGTTATATCTTTTCTATTATCTACAAAAAGTCCCCCAGGAAACATTGTATCCATAAACTCTCTATCCACTATATCAAAAATATAAACTCCTCCATTATTTAAAGAGTTAAGCACACTCTCTAAGTGACTTTCTAACTCTTCTACTGATACCATATGATTTACAGTATCAAATAATGAAACCATAATATCATATTTATATCCAGTATCAAATTCAACCATATCTCCTAAGAAAAGTCTGACTTCTCTATGTTTTAATTTTCTTTGAGCTATTTTTAACATCTCTTCTGACAAATCCATACCATCACATTGATAGTTCTTTGTCATTCTTAGAAGTAATTCTCCTGTTCCACATCCTATGTCTAAAAGAGTTTTTCCATTAGGTTGTCCCTCTTTTATTAACTCTTCTACCTGCTTTTCCCAAGCTCCATAGTCAGAAAACTCCATAAATTTGTCATATAATTTTGAGAAAACTTTATACATCTATCTCTCCTTAATTAAGCTAGCTCTTTCTTTACAACTTCAGCTATCTCATTTACAACTTTTTCCACCATATTCATCTCTTTACCTTCTACCATCACTCTTACTAATGGCTCCGTTCCAGATGTTCTAACTAAAACTCTTCCAAGTCCTTCCATCTCTTTCTCTTTTTGAGCTATAAAGTCTGTTATATTTTTATTTTTATTCCAAATATTTTTCTTGTTATTATCTACAACTACATTTACTAATTTTTGTGGCCAATCTTTTATATCTCCTATCATCTCATCTAAATATTTCTTTTCATCTCTTAAAGCTTCAACTAATTTTAAAGAAGTTAAAACTCCATCACCTGTTGTTGCATATTGTAATAATATAATATGTCCAGATTGCTCTCCACCAATAGCTACATTATGCTCTATCATTTTTTCAAGTACATACCTATCTCCTACATTGGCTCTAAGTAGCTCTATTCCATTTTCTTTTAAATAATTTTCAAATCCCATATTACTCATTACAGTTGTAACAACTTTATTTTCTTTTAATTCCCCTTTTCTTTTCATTCCCATAGCAAGAGTAGCTATTATTTTATCTCCATCAATTATATTTCCGTGTCTATCTACAGCTATTAATCTATCTGCATCTCCATCATAAGCAAGACCTAAATCTGCCTCATATCCTACTACTACTTTTGTAAGAATTTCTGGATGAGTAGAACCACATCTTACATTTATATTAGTTCCATTTGGAGCATCATTTATAAGTACTACCTCTGCTCCTAGAGCTAAAAATACATCTTTAGCTATTCTATAAGCTGAACCATTAGCTGTATCTACAACTATTTTCATTCCTGAAAAGTCTCCATTTACAGAAGCTAATAAATGGTCTCTGTATGAATAATATTCATCTTCTGCATATTTGAATTTTCCAACTTTATCTCCAGCAATTGGATTAGCTAAAATAGTTGGATCATCCATAAGTCTTTCTATCTCTAATTCTACTTCATCAGGTAACTTATATCCGTTTCCAGCAAATACTTTTAATCCATTATCTTTAGCAGGATTGTGAGAAGCTGATATCATTATACCTGCATCTGCTTTCTTCGCTTTTGTTAAATAAGCTACCGCTGGAGTTGATATTACTCCTACAAAATCCACAGGTACTCCCATTGAAGTAAGCCCTGCAAGCATTGCTGACCTCAACATATATCCAGATATTCTTGTATCACACCCCATAATTACTTTTATTTTCTTTTTATCTGGATTTTCCCTTTTTAAATAATATCCAAGAGCATATCCTAATCTTAAAGCTATATCTACAGTTAGCTCTCTATTTGCTTCTCCTCTTATTCCATCTGTTCCAAAGTATTTTCTCATTCTATTCTGCTCCTTCTTAAATTTAACTTTTCTCCTATAAAGCCAGTAATAACCCCAGCTCCTACTCCTATAATTAAAAAAATCCACACAAACCCCATAATAGACTTTGAATATAAAGAAACATTTCTAAACATAAGGAAATATACTACTATGAGTTGAAATAGATTGTGTAGAAAAGCTGATAACGAACTGATTGCTATCAATGAAAGATATTTTCTAAATTTATATAACCCTATCATAAATATAGTTGTCAAAGTCCCTGCAACAAAACTTATTATAAACCCAGGTGTAAATAATGTACCTAACATTAATCCTTGAATAAAGATTCTAAGTAATACTAACTCAACAGCAAACTTAGAATCAAATTTTTCAAGGGCTACCAAAACAGCTATATTTGATAGCCCTATTTTCATCCAAGGAAATGGTTTTGGAATAAAGTTTTCTGCAAGGGAAAGATATAATGCTACTAAAACAAATGCAGTTAAATATATCTCTCTTTTTCTATTTTCCATTAAACCTTTAAAGTTGCTTTCATTCCTAATCTATTACTATATTTTTCTAATATTGGCTTAACCTCTATATTTACAAATTCCTCTGTTTGCTCTGGAGCAAATCCAATAAAGTTTTTAGGGTCTAATATCTCTAATAATCTATCTTTGTCTAAGTTAAAGTATTTATCATTGATTATTCTATCAATTAAATCATTATCTTTTCCTTTAACTTTTACATTTTTTCCAGCTTCCATTGAATGAACTCTTATTCTCTCATGTAATTCTTGTCTATCTCCACCATTTTTTACACATTCCATTATAATATATTCAGTTGACATAAATGGTAGCTCAGCCATAATTCTTTTTTCTATCATTTTTGGATAAACAACTAATCCATCTAAAACATTCTTCCAAATGATTAATATAGCATCTACTGCTAAGAAAGCTTGTGGTAATGATAATCTTTTATTAGCAGAATCATCTAATGTTCTTTCAAACCATTGAGTTGATGCTGTCATAGCTGTACTTTGTTGTAATGCTATTACAAATTTAGCTAATGATGATATTCTCTCACTTCTCATTGGATTTCTTTTATAAGCCATCGCTGATGATCCAATTTGACTTTTTTCAAATGGTTCTTCTATCTCTTTTAAATGTTGTAAAAGTCTTAAATCATTTGTAAATTTATGAGCTGATTGAGCAATATTTGCAAGTAGATTCATTACTTCAGAGTCAACTTTTCTATCATAAGTTTGACCTGTTACTAAAAATCTCTTACCAAATCCCATTTTCTCAGTTATTCTTCTATCCAACTCTTTTACTTTTTCAAAATCTCCATTAAATAACTCTTGGAAACTTGCTTGCGTTCCAGTAGTTCCCTTTACTCCTCTAAATCTTAAAGTATTTTCTCTAAACTCTAACTCTTCTAAATCTAATAATAAACTTTGTAACCATAAAGTTGCTCTTTTTCCAACAGTAGTAAGTTGTGCTGCTTGGAAATGAGTAAATCCTAAAGTAGGTAAATCTTTATTTGCCATAGCAAATTTTGACATTTCAGAAATTACATTTACTAATTTAGTTTTTATAATATCTAATCCATCTTTTATTTGAATTAAATCAGTATTATCTCCAACGTAGGCACTTGTTGCTCCTAAGTGGATTATAGGCATAGCCTTTGGAGCTTGTGTCCCAAATGTATGTACATGTGCCATTACATCATGTCTAAACTCTGCTTCTTTTTTAGCTGCTAATTCATAATCAATATTATAGATATTAGCTTTCATCTCTTCAATTTGCTCATCAGTAATATTCAATCCAAGTTCCTTTTCTGCTTCAGCTAAAGCCACCCAAAGTTTTCTCCAAGTAGAAAACTTTTTGTCTGGAGAAAAGTTTTCTAACATCTCCTTTGAACTATATCTTTCTGCTAGAGGGTTTGAATAAATATTTGTTTCCATTTTTTACCATCCTTTTTATACGTATTAGTTATTTTATAGATTTTTTGTGATTTAATTATGTATAATTTTTAAAAATTTTTTACCATTATAATAGCTGCTTCTCTGGTGTCAGGATAATAATTTTTTCTTTTTCCTACCTCTTCAAATCCACAACTTTTATAAAATTCTCTGGCACTATTGCTCTCTCTAACTTCTAAGAAAATATCCTTTTTCATTTTTGAAATCTCATCTATTAAAATTTTTCCTATTCCCTGTCTTCTATATTCAACTAAAGTTCCTATCTTCATAATTTCTAGAGATTCACTATTATCAAAAAGGATTATATATCCCTTTATTATATTTTTATCATTTACTGCTAATATTTGATATTTCTCTTTATCTGATATTATCTCCTCCAATTGATTTAGAGTATAGGAACTATTAGGAAAACATTTTTTTTCTAATTCTTCTAATATTTTTACATCAATATCATAAACTATTCCCATCTTCACTCCATACTATTTTAAAAGTGATATTCTATTCAAAGGCCAAAATCTTACAAAAGCTTTTCCTTTTATTCTACTCTCTTTTACAAATCCCCACATTCTTGAATCATAGCTCCCATTAGTATTATCTCCTAAAGCTAAATAATAATCTTCATCAGCTGTTACAGTAACTTTTTCTCCAGAAAGTATCTTTTCTACAGCTTTTGAATCATGAATAATATCAAGTACCATTCCTGTTTTTTCTCCATTAACTCTAAATTCTAAATCTGGAAGTATTTGTGCTACTGCTCCTGGGTTATCTACTAATTGTTTTTGAACTTCAGCAACATCTACTGGTTTTCCACCCTTGCTCCATGTATACTCTCCATAATTAGCTCCAGGTATAACTTCTATTGTATCTCCTTTTTTAGGTATTATCCAGTAATTAGCCTCTCCTAATTGTCCTAAACTAGAGTACTCTCTTATATTTATTTTCTCATCATTAACATAGAGATGATTATCCTTTAAAAATACCTTTTCTCCTGGTAATCCCATTACTCTTTTAGTATATAAAACTTTATTTTGAATTGGCTCTTTAAACACTATTATTTCATTTCTCTCTGGCTTTCTAAATTTATAGACTACCATATTTCCAAAAAGTCTATCCTTAGGCATTATAGTAGGTTCCATTGAACCTGTTGGCACTAAAAAATTTCCTAAATAAATTTTTTGAATAATTAAAACTAAAATAAGTGCTGTTCCAATACTTTCTATAAAAGCAATTGCTTTTTTTAAAAATATTCCTGAGCTTTTTCCTTCCCAACCCAACTTTAAAACTAGATTGTCTGAAAATTTATCTCTATTAGTTTTTATAAAAGCTCCTATTTGTTTCTCTTTAACAAATAAAATTATAAATATTATTGTTATAATAATATAAAAAATTCCATTCAATATTAATTTACTTTTTTCCATATTTCACTCCATAAACCTTGATTAATATATATTTTATCATATTTTTTTAAAATTTACATTAAATTTTCACCTCCCTTTGAAAAGATATTTTTTAGACTCATTTTTACTACAAAATGTTTTAATTTTTATTTTATTGACATTAGTTTATCAAAACACTAATATTTATAGTAAGAAGATATCTAAAAATTATTATTAGGGAGGTTTTACTTTTATGATTCAAAAATATCAAAGTGAGTTAGATAAAATTCTTATCAGCTGTAATATTTGTAAAGCAAAATTATGTAGTAGTTGTCCTAATGGAAAAAGAAAAAGATATTTAAAGGAAGAGTTAAAAAAACTTCTGCCTCAGCAAGAGACTTTTTTAGAAAGAATAAAAAATTTTTTAATTTAAATAATTAAAAAGAGAAGGAATTAATACTAAAAGGTATTGTTCCTTCTCTATATTTTTAAATTAATCCTAAGAACTGTGAAGCTGAAATTATTAAACACCCTATCGCTAACATTGGTAATAATATTTTCAATACAAATTTTAGATATCTATCATATGGTACATGGAATAATTCTAGTGTCCCCATTGTACTTGCTCCAGGATAAATTCCACACATAAAATTAATCCCCACAGTAAATGCTGATATCAACATTACTTGCCCACCAGCAGCTCCAATATCTGAACCTTGAAAAAGTGCCATTGTTACAGCACCTAATATTGGCATTGTTATTCCTGCTACTCCACTTGTAGATTGTAAGAAAAATCCTATTCCTACATAAGCAACCACTGTTGCTATTGAAAAAGCCCAAGATGGTATTCCTTGAAGAGCTGTTTGAATCCAATAAACAAATGTTACAGACATTCCTTCACTTTTACTTCCCATAAGTACAGATATACCATTAGCAACAGAAAGTACTAGTATTACTCCTAATAAATCCTTAGCACCATTTGCAAATTCTTTTACAAACTGCTCCTCTGGCATTCTATTTATTAATCCAATTAATATTGACCCTAATAAGAAAACAAAGGCAAATTCTCCAAAATACCAATCACCAAAAGGAGTGAAATGTTTAAAGCCACTTAAACTTCCTAATATAGGTATTGAAGCTATGAAATTAATAGGAGCATTTATAACATCTTGAAATGTTCTTCCACCATCTAATTCTATTACATACCAAGGCATATAACCTAATATTAGTAATATAATTATTCCAACTAATACCATAATCGACCAAAATCTTTTTTTAGTAAGTTCAGGTAATTCATGTCCCTCTTCATTTACTCTTGTATTTACTTCAATACCTGCCACTATTGATTTTTCTTTATCTTTTTTTACAGTATTAGCATACTTTATAACATATACTACTCCCACTAGATATAAAGCTAAAAATATTACCATTCTTAAAATCATCCCACTACCTAGAGAAAGCTCTGGATTTCCTATTGCTCCAATTGCTGCTCCTACTGAAAATGGATTTACAACACTAGCCATATTCCCAGCTGTAGCTCCTATAAATAAAACTGCAAGTCCTGTCATTACATCATAACCAGCTAATACAAATAATGGAACTATAACTATTGAAAATGCAGGAATCTCCTCCCAAAAACCAAAAACACTTCCAAATATAGCAAATACAAACATTAAAATTGCTATAAGAGATGTCCCTGTATATCTTTTTAGTAATCCTCCTATTCCAGCATCTAAAGCTCCTACAGAATTAATTAATCCTAAAAATGCTCCTGCCATAAGTATTGCTATACTTACTGGTCCAGCATTTTGGAAACCAGTTATTGGTGCCATAATAATATCCCAAAGCCCAGCTGGTTGTGCTCCTACTCCTCTTATAATTTCTCCATTGCTATCAAATATTGCATTATAAATTACTTCTTGAATTCCACTCTCATTTGTTACAACTACTGATTGAGGAACTATCCAGGTTAATACAGCAGTTATTAATAAAAATATAAAAACTATAGTATATGCACTTAGCATTTTCTTTTTATTCATTTATATTCTCCATTCTAAAATTATTTATTAAACTTTTCAAAAGCTTTCATATAAATTTTCATAGCTTTCTTTATATCATCCAATATAATATACTCATTTGGTTGATGCTCAGTCTTAGGACTTCCTGGTAAAACACACCCAAAAGCTACGCAATTATTCATAGCTCTAGCATATGTTGCTCCTCCACTCGCTACTGGTTGAGACTCCATATCTCCTGTAATTTCTTGATAAGCACTCATTAAAGTTGTGATTAATTCAGAATCTAATGGCACATATATAGATTTTAAATAATCATGCTGTATATATTCAAATCCATACTCTTTAGCTTTTCTTGATAAAGTTTCTACTATTTTTTCTTTATCATAAGTTACAGGTATTCTCATATCGATCATTAATATTTCATTTTCTTCAGTAAATTCTATCTTACCTACATTAAATTTTAATTCCCCTGAATGTTCATCTTTTACTAATTCAAAAATTGGCTCAGCAAAATCATACCCTATCAAATTTTCAGTTATAAATTTTCCTGATTTAGTTTCTTTTCCTAGTTTTGTAAGAGCATGCATATATCTATTAATAGCATTTATTCCAGTCTCTGCCACTTGTGCATGGACACTTTTTCCTACTATCTCTATAACTTCATCTTTATCTTTAAATTCATAATTTAATTCTAGTAATACTTTCATTAATTCCTCATTCTTTGGAACTATAATATTTGATGGAACAGAGTTAAATGCATCTCCCCCTTTAAATACTAAACCACTCTCATTTTTAGCTATAAGTTTACATTGTAACAATCCTTTTTCTGAATAAATTAATGGAAATTTTGAATCTGGAGTAAAGCCTACTGTAGGTATTTCCTCTTTTTCAACATACTTTGGCATATCTCTCCATAAATTTTCCTCATCTGTTCCAAATATAAATCTTACTCTGTATTTTAATTTAAATCCATAATCTAAAAGTGTTTTTAGTGCATATATAGCAGCTAGAGTAGGTCCTTTATCATCTTGTGCTCCTCTTCCATAATATTTTCCATCTTTTATTACAGGTTTAAAAGGTTCATTTTCCCATTTACTTAAATCTCCTGGTGGGACTACATCAAGATGTCCTAATACTCCTACTAATTTTTCTCCACTACCTATTTCAGCATATCCATAATATCCTTCTGAGTCAATATAAGTTCTAAAGCCTAATTCTTTACAAATATCTATCATCTCTTCCAACACTTTTTGAATATTTTCTCCAAATGGATATTTAGTAGAATCTTCTTGATAATAACTTGGAATAGAAACTACTCTATCTAAATTATTTAAAAATTCTGAAAAATTATTTTCTAGTTTTTCATAGTAATTATTATTATTCATCTTACTCTCCTTTTACTTTTTATAATTATTATATATTAATTATATAATATTTTAATTATTTTAGCTAGAAAAAGAAAAAGGAGATGGAAATTTCCATCTCCTAAAAAATTATTTTCTGATTTCTTTGATTCTTGCTTTTTTACCAGAAAGTCCTCTTAAGTAGTAAAGTTTAGATCTTCTTACTCTTCCAACTTTTAATACTTCGATTTTATCAATCATTGGAGAGTTTACAGGGATTATTCTTTCTACTCCTACACCAGCAGTTACTTTTCTTATTGTGAAAGTTTTTGCAATTCCTCCACCATTTACTCTAATAACTACTCCTTCGAATAATTGAACTCTTTCTTTGTTTCCTTCTACAACTTTGTAGTATACTGCAATAGTATCTCCAGCTTTGAATTCAGGAATGTCGTTTCTTAAGTAGCTTTGCTCTACTAATTGAATTAATTTTTCTTTCATTTATTCTCCTCCTAAAGATATTCATTTAATTTATTTGCTATTAAAGCGGAATATCGAATTAACTTTAGTATTTTATCATAATTCCTATAAAATGTCAAGGTAAAATAATTTACAAAAAATAAAAAAATGGCGCTTCCTAATGGACTCGAACCATTGACACTGCGGTTAACAGCCGCATGCTCTACCGACTGAGCTAAGGAAGCACTCTTATTGAGAGCTTGGCAAGTTCCTATCCTCCCAGGAGGCTTCCCTCCAAGTACTTTCAGCGTTTACGGGCTTAACTTCCAGGTTCGGAATGTTTCTGGGTGTACCCCCGTAGCTCTTCTCACCAAGCATTATTAACTTCTTTTAATGGAACATTCAAAACTATATAGTAAATTCAAGGTTAAAACTTCGACTTATTAGTATTGGTCAGCTAAAGG